>NZ_JAPQLM010000175.1:0-1810 GCF_028981765.1 Wolbachia endosymbiont of Drosophila seguyi | reverse complement strand
TGTCAATTGTTGTGATGGCAGTTATTATGCTCTTACCTCCAGTAGCAATATCGATACTCTACTTTTTTGATATATATAGTCAGCATATTAATATAGAGATTAATTTATTAGTTAGCATTCTAACAACTCTCTTTATGATGTATAATGTAAAACGCTACAGATACCTACTTAATACTATAGAATTTCAAAATGCAATATTTGCAAATGCACTAAATCATAATACAGAATTTTGCCTTATTTTACATAAAGATGAAGGTATTATTTATGCTGATGCAAGGTTCTACGAAAGGTTTAAAGATCATATAGATGATGACATTACGTTAGACAAGATTCTTGAAATAGGAGATGTTTCAGAAGCAGACAAAAAAGTACTCTATCATGCACTAAAAAATAACTCTTCTGTACAGGTATGCATTTCCTTAAACAAGAAGAATAGAGTATCTAACTTTCTTTTGCTCTTTGAGCCGATACCAGATAATCCCCAAATTGCTATAAATAGTAATAAGATTTTAAATTTATCATTAGTGCCAATAGCAAGGCCAGATGGGTATTTTGTATTAAAAGCAACACAGATAAACAAGGAGCAGATATATGAAGAGTTAATAGAAAAACACAGCATAGGAACTTACATTGCAAATGCCAAAGGGGTGATTTTATCTGTAAATAAAAGATTTTTAGACATATTTGAACTAAAAAAACTGGAAAAAGGTAGCTCAATCAGTGATTTTATATCTCAATCTAAATATAACAATACAACAACCGATAATGAAATTTTGTTTTTTACTATAAGTGGTATTCCATTCAAGGCTTATATGAGCACTGCTATATTTTGTGATAAATACAACCATAGCTATATATATGGCTTTATAACACCAACCGAATCAAATATTGTTGATTATCAATTACACCCTTGTTTTGCAAATTCATCAATTGCTATTGCACAATGTGACATAAACGGCAACTTTGTAAAGAAAAATACGGCACTAATAAAGCTTGCAGGGTCAGATAATAATTCAATCTTTACGTTGATATTGGATAGTTATCATGTGAAAATACGTGAATATTTTTCGAGTAATAGAATAAATAATGCGTCTTTTGATGTACAGCTCAACGGCGGTAATAACATAAAAATATATTTCAATAAGTTTCTTCATAATAAAATGATCTTCATACTTTGTTATTTTATTGACAATACTGAACACAAAAACCTAGAGATAAAGCTTGAGCATTATCAAAAGATGCAAGCTATAGGGCAGTTAGCAGGTGGTATTGCGCATGATTTCAACAATATATTGACTGGGATAATAGGATTTTGCGATTTGCTTTTACTCCAACACTCAGCTGGTGACCCATCTTTTGGAGATATAATACAGATACAGCAAAATGCAAAGCGTGGATCAAATTTAGTAAGACAATTGCTTGCTTTCTCAAGAAGACAGACCTTGCAGCCAAAAATTATTGATGTAAATAATACTATAGCTAATCTTTATGAAATGATAAAAAGATTAATAGGTGAAAATATAAAATTTAATATTTATTATGGTAGAGACTTGGGTGCTGTTAGGGCTGATCAAGGGCAATTAGAGCAAGTTATACTTAACTTAGCAGTCAATGCTAGTGCTGCTATGGAAAAGGGCGGAGAATTAACTATACGAACCTTTAATCAAAAGATTGACTCATTAAATTCTACACCTCAGGATATGTTTTCTCCAGACAAGGAAGCGATTGAACATGGAAATTATGTTGTGATTGAAGTAATTGATACTGGATGTGGAATGACGAGTGATACAACTGAAAAGATCTTTGATCC
>NZ_JAPQLM010000174.1:0-2602 GCF_028981765.1 Wolbachia endosymbiont of Drosophila seguyi | reverse complement strand
GGCTAAAATTCAAGAATTTCAATGCTTTAGCTATTTTCAATAGAATTAAATTTATTAATATAAATAACAAGTTACTATTCTTAAATTTGATCAGATTGATTGCAAAAAAAACAAGATTTTCAATAAGTTGCTTATAATCCTAATTATAGTTAGCCTTTCATAAGTAGCGATGCAACAAAGCCATTCCAGCGTCACGCGCTGCCATGTGATATACAATTTCCTTCGAATTACAACGTACGTGCGCTCTATATGCACTTGATTGACAAATGCTCTCTTATCAAAATCTCAAGAATCTGCACTATATTTAATGCTGCGCCTTTGCGCAGGTTGTCAGCCACTATCCACATATTTAATCCGTGCTCAACAGTATTGTCTCCTCTAATACGCGATACATATACAGCATTCTCCTGTACAACATCAATTTGAGTTATGTATTCACTATCTTCACGCCTGTTGTACACTAAAACTCCACTATCTTCGGCTTCACTTAGCACTTCACGAGCTTGTTCTTCAGTGATATGTTGATCAAATTCCACATTTACTGCCATAGCGTGACCGATAAAGACGGGTACCCTTACACAAGTTGCAGTAACTTTTATATCTTCCTCTAAAATTTTTTTTGTCTCCTCTTGCATTTTCCATTCCTCTTCTGTAGAGCCATTTTCCATGAATTCTCCTACATGGGGAATGCAATTGAATGCTATTTGCTTAGAGAATATCTTGGGTTTTTTAGCTTCGTTCATAAAGATTTTTTTTGTCTGGTCATAGAGCTCATCCATTGCTGCTTTGCCTGCACCAGAAGTTGATTGATAAGTTGAAGCAACGATTCTCTTTATTTTTGCTTTTTGGTGTAATAGATGTAGTACTAGCAGCATCTGTATTGTAGTACAGTTTGGATTGGATATTATGTTGTGGTTTTTATATTCCATAATTTTTTCTTTATTAATCTCTGGAATAATGAGTGGCACACCCTCTTTCATTCTAAAATGGGAACTGTTATCTATCACGATGCATCCAGCCTGTGTTGCAATTGGTACATACTCTTCAGAAACATGAGATCCAGCACAGAAAATGGCTACATTAGTTCCAACGAAGTCATAATCCTCAAGGCATAAAACTGTTAACTCTTTGTCACCAAAGCTCACCTTCTTCCCTTCTGATTTTTTCGATGCAAGTGCAATAACGCAATCTATCGCCTCATCTTGAAATTCAGCAAGCGTGCTTAATACCTCACGCCCTACTCTTCCGGTTGCTCCAATAACAGCAATTTTGTATCTCATATAGATGAACCTCTAATTTTAAAGTTCTATTATATTTTTACTGACAAAATTTACAATTGTTTTAATATTTTTACCTTGCAATTAATTGTAATTTAGCTATTATTATGCAATATTAGTAATATTACATAATGAAATGAAAGATGAGTAAGGAATACGATGAAACTAAGGTTAAACCTGCAATGTCTACACCTCAAGGGCCTGAAGGAACCAATGGATCAAAGGCCCAAAGTGTTCTTTCGAATAAAAGAAAGCCTACAATAAATTTTGATGATAAAAAGTATGGTGTAAAAACCTCTAAAATAGACCAACAGTCTCTAAACAAAAGACAAGAATCTTCAAAGCTAAGAGATCTCTTAAGGTCAATACCAATAATAAGGAGATTTTTAGCAAGGATTTTCACACCTGAAAAAATAGAAATCATCAGTAACCCTATATATGACAACATGGAAGCATATAAAAAATCGCAGGAAGATTACCCTAGTAAGATAAAAGATGAAACTAGTATAGATGATGAACACACAAAAGAAGTAGATAGTAAACTTGAGAAGGGTAATGTTGAACAAGTGGACAACAAGAAAAGTCGTAGTTCATAAATATCAATCATTTAAAAATTATCTCTAGTTATAACATTGTATCTGTTCAGATGCATGGCTCATGTACAAATATTGAAACAAAAATTCCAGTGCTCCTTTCTCGTCATCCCAGTGCGTGACACTTGTATCTTTATGATGTGAGGCATTAGAGCTAAAATACCTCACAGGGAGGGTGAAGCTGATGCGACACTAATGCCATTAAGCCAGATTTTGCTTCCCTCCCATAGAGTTAAAGACTGAACAGTATCTTTTGGAATTATATCCCGTATTACAAGGTTAGTCTAAACTCTCAGTTTATTTATAGTCTTGGAGGCAATTTTATGCAAGTAAATGCTATTTTGGGTGTGGATATTTCAAAAAAGAAATTTGATGTTTGTTTGTTAGTGGACAGTAAAAAACGACACAAAGTCTTTCAAAATAATCAAGATGGTTTTGCAAAACTTGTAGTTTGGTGCAATGGCCATGGAGCAAATCTTACTCATTTATGTCTTGAAGCAACTAGTTGGTATGGAGAAGATTTGGCTACTTTTATGCACGATTTAGGACATAATGTCAGTATAGTAAACCCAGAAAGCTTTTGGCAAAAGTGAGCTGCTCAGAAATAAGACAGATAAATCAGATGCAGCTATGATAGCTAGATTTTGTATCGCCAACAAACCTGCTCTTTGGAAGCCCATTGCACCTGAAATGAGGCATTTGAGGGAGCTTTACCGTTGCATGCAATCGCTA
>NZ_JAPQLM010000173.1:0-5312 GCF_028981765.1 Wolbachia endosymbiont of Drosophila seguyi | reverse complement strand
TGTCTATTTTCAGTATTGGCGTTTTTTAAGTCTTAAACACTGCAATTTAGCTGCTTTTAAATGCAACTCATCTTAGTTTAAATGTTTAAGAAATTTACTAAGCAGAAAAAAAGGCAAAAGAAATCCCGTATTAGCTAGTTGTCATTCTCTAATCCTGCAAATTGGCGTGCTATACTGTCTTAAACGCTTTATAAGCGCGTTTCAGCTTATATAGGTAAAAACCCAGAAATGTTGTGAAGACGTAGGGTGCGCATAGTGCAAAAAATTAAAAATAAGACGCCAATTACGTAATACTGTTGTCGTTTAATCTGCACAGATTGAAGATAAATGAATACCTTCAGTTTCATGATAAGAGGGCTGGCGAAGGGTGTCAAGTAAGTTTTTTCGTTTCTACCAGCTACTTGGATGACACCACATAAATTAATAAATAGGAAAATTACTACAAATCCTTTCAACTTTAGCTTTTACTGCTTTTTCGACACTTGAGCTATTTCCGCTGATTAATCCTTGAATTACTTCATTTATTAGACCAGCTATCTCTTTAAAATTTTCTGCCTCAAGTCCGCGTGTTGTCTCAGCAGCGGTGCCAAAACGGAGCCCTGAAGTGATGGTCGGCTTTGCTGTATCAAATGGTACAGAGTTTTTATTACAGGTAATACCGGCTCTCTCAAGGCTATCTACAACGTCTTTTCCAGTTAATTTCTGCGATCTTAAGTCAACTAGCACTATATGAGAGTCAGTGCCACCGGTTATAATGTCAAGTCCATGCTTTTGCAATTCTTGAGCCAGCACTTTCGCATTTTCCACGACTTTCTTGCTATAAGTCTTAAACTCTGGTGCTAATGCTTCTTTAAATGCAACAGCTTTTGCAGCTATCACATGCATAAGTGGCCCGCCCTGCAATCCTGGAAAAACTGCGGATTGAATTTTTTTGTGTAATGCTTCATCATTGGTCATCACTATTCCACCACGAGGACCACGCAAAGTTTTGTGAGTCGTGGAAGTCATAACATGTGCATATTCAGCAGGGGATGGATATTCGCCCGCTGCAATAAGCCCTGCATAGTGAGCAATGTCTGCAAGCAAATAAGCACCAACTTTATCTGCAATCTCGCGAAAGCGTTTGAAGTCCATTTTTCTTGGATAAGCAGAAGCACCAGCTATGATCAATTTCGGTTTATGCTCCAGCGCCAGCTTTTCTATCTCATCCATATTGAGCAGATAAGTGTCTTTATTCACTGTATATTGAATTGACTTAAACCATTTACCAGAAAGGCTTGGTGCCGCACCATGAGTTAGATGCCCACCGCAACTCAGTGATAATCCAAGTATTGTATCGCCTGGAGTAAGCAGTGAAGCAAATACCGCCTGGTTTGCCTGAGAACCAGAATGAGGTTGAACGTTTGCAAATTTAACACCAAACAACTTACAAAGTCTTTCTATAGCCAGACTTTCAATTTTGTCCACATGCTCACAACCACAGTAATATCTTTTACCTGGATAACCTTCTGCGTATTTATTAGTCAGAAAAGAGCCTTGTGCCTCCATTACCGCTTTGCTTGCAAAATTTTCTGATGCAATTAATTGCAATTGTGATTTTTGGCGTTGTAATTCTTTTTCTATAGACTGATAAACCTCGTTATCAAAAGACTTTAAACTATTTTTAGAGCCACAGATTTTTTTTAAAACACTCATCATAGATCAAACCTCGCTTTAATTTTAAGATGCACAAGCAATTTTAAGACTGCTTATCCTGCTTTTTTAACCATAAGAGCCCAAAAACAGCTATCAGCAAACATACAGGAATAATAGATGTTGCTTTTATCAGCAATTCAGCACTATACACAGGATTTCCTTGTATCACTGTCCTATCCCAACACAAATCTATTATTTTTGCGATCCCAGTGTGAAAAAAATAGCCAAAAACCATGACTATCATATTTGACACAGCTGTAGTTAATCCTATTAAGTTATTATTTACATAACTTAATGCTTTGTACAGTGTTACTATTTGATATCCAGAAGCGAAACCTATAACAAGAAGTGCAGGCAATACAATATACAATCCGCCAGCCTGTGTAAAAAGTAAAAGGAAACTAGCAATCATTGCAAAGGAACAGACAATAATAACTTCATAATGTCTATTTGGATATTTTTCTAATATGTGAGCAAAAGAGAGCAATCCAGCTGCAAATCCTACATATATAACAGAAGAAATTGAAGACGCTAGATCACCGGCCATTTGATATACCTCACATAAAAAAGCTTTTGTCCAAGCATCAGCAAAACCTTCTAGTGGACCTACCATTAAGCCACCAAAAAAACTAATTAGAATGATATATTTATTGAAAAGCACAGTTTTTAGATCCTTCATGCTAATTTTTTCTTTTCGAAAGTCGTAAGCATTGTAAGGAATAACTAAAAATAAAGATAAAGCGAGTAAGAAACCAAACCCTGAAAGAATATAAATTACGTAATTCCAACCAAACTCATCAAGCAAAAGTTCTATTGGTAGACCACCATATATTGCCCCTAATAGCCCTATAATAACAGATATGCTTGCCATTTTTGCTGATTTTTCTCGCGGAAAATACATACTGGCAACTTTAAATACTCCTATTACTGACGCAGACGAGCCAATCCCAACAATTATTCTACCTAATACTGAATAATACCACTCATCAAAGCACACAAGAGGTAATGTTCCAATAGATACCAAGACAGCACAAATAGGTAAAACAATTTTTGGACCGAATCTATCAAAACAAAGACCAACAGGGATATGAACTAGTGTAAATCCCACATAGTAGAGACCATTAAATTGCCCTAAATCTGCAATGCTTATATTAAATTTTGTTATTAATACAGGCGCAATTATGTTTGGCATGACACGTAACACATACTGGTATGCATAGAAAAGAGATACTATCAACCATACAAAAAAATTACTTTTCGACATACCTACCACCTAATAAAACCCAATTACAATTAAAACAAAAATATCAAAGTAAAATAAAGTATTATATTTCATAATAACAAGAGCCTTAAATTAGTACATCTAACGATTTTATCATACGAGCCTTCGATAAATTATCTACTTATTACAATCAACTTCTCTAAAATCTTTATTTTTTAACCATAAGAGCCCAAAAACAGCCACCAGCAAACATACAGGAATAACTGATGTTGCTTTTATCAGCAATTCAGCACCATACACAGGATTTCCTTGTATTATTGTTCTATCCCAACACAAATCTACTATTTTTGCGATCCCAGTGTGAAAAAAATAGCCAAAAACCATAACTATCATGTTTGACACAGCTGTAGCCAGGCCTACTAAGTTATTATTTACATAACTTATCGCTTTGTAAATGGTAACCACCTGATATCCAGATGTGAAGCCAATAATAAAAAGCGTAGGTAATACAACATACAAGCCACCAATCTGAGTAAAAAGCAAAAGAAAACTAGCGATCATTGCAAATGAGCATGCAATTATTACTTCATAATGCTTATTTTTATATTTTTCCAATAAATAAGCCAAAGAGAATGATCCTGTTAACATTCCTATCAATATTACGGAAGAGAGAGAAGATGCCAAGTCTTCATTCATTTTATATACTTCAAAAAAGAATGCTTTCACCCAACCATCGGCAAAACCTTGCATTGGACCGACCATGAGTCCACCAAAAAAGCTAATTAGAATAATATGCTTGTTGAAAAGTATGTTTTTTAAGTCTCTAATGCTAACTTTTTCCTGTTGAGCATTGCTTTCAGGCGTTACTAAGAACAGCAACAGAGCAAGTAAACACCCAAATGCTGAGAATGTATAGATAACATAATTCCAGCCAAATTTATCGAGTAAGAAGTCTAAAGGTAACCCGCCACATATCCCTCCCAAAATTCCTATAATTATAGATAAGCTGGCCATTCTTGCTGATTTTTCTTGCGCAAAATACATGCTTGCAACTTTAAAGATTCCAATTGCCGAAGCGGATGACCCAATTCCCACAATTATTCTTCCAATTATTGAATAACTCCACTCATCAAAGCATATAAGCGGTAGTGTTCCGGTAAATGTCAAAACGGTACAAGCAGGTAAAACAAACTTTGGTCCAAATCTATCAAGGAAAAGACCAATAGGTATATGAGCTAGCGTATAGCCTACATAGTATAACCCACCAAACTGGCCAACATCTGCAATACTTATGTTAAATTTTGTTATTAACTCAGGCGCAATTATGTTTGGAATTACGCGTAATATATATTGGTATGCATAAAACAGTGACGTCAACAACCAGATTAAAAAATTCCTCTGCAACATGAATCTCAGCTAAAATTTAGGATTATAGATACTTTAGTTATAAAAAACAATACTATATTAATCATCTAAATCTGCTTAGCTCTTTTTACAGCTTATAACTTTAAGTAACCAAAAGCCTATCATTCCTATTAGTAGGCATATAGGTATTATTAACATAGACTTAACCATTACATCAGTTCCATAAAATGGCTTTCCATCGATAATTTCACCGTTCCAATAAAAATTCATTATATTTGCAATAATGACGTGAAAAAAATAACCAAAACTCATAACTATGGAATTACCTACAGATCCTGCACTTGCTACTGCTTCGTTTTTTACACAACTTACAACTTTAGCAGTAAAAACAATTTGGTATGCAGAAGCAAGACCAATAATGAATAGTAATATACATGCCAGGAGTTCACTAATATTGCATATAAAAAGTAATAAGAACACAATTATCATGGCCATAGCACAAGAAATTATTATTTCATAGTGCTTGGTTGGATTTTTTGCTAATATGTAAGGAAGTAATAAATGCCCAAAGCCAAAGCCTATTAGTATCCATTTTGAAATGCTATATGCAATGTGTCTATCTATAGCGTAATCTCATGCAAGAATGTTGCGGACCACGCATCTGCAAAGCCTTCTAATGGTCCAACCATAAAACCGCCAAACAAACCTATCAATAAAATATCTTTATTAAATATAACTTTGCTTAAATTTTTAATATTTAATTCTTCGTCTGAGGTGCCAACTTTAGGTATAGATATAAAGGTAGTTAAAGCAAGCAATAATCCAAGCATTATACACACAGTAAATAAATAATCCCACCCAAACTTATCAAGTAAGACATGTAATGGTTTGGTGGCAAATACACCACCTGAAATGCCAATAATAACCGATATGCTGAACATCATGGCAAATTTTTCTCTATGGTAATAGATTCTTATTATTTTAAAGAGTCCAAGTACTGAAGCAGAGGATCCAATACCAGTAATTATTC
>NZ_JAPQLM010000172.1:0-5237 GCF_028981765.1 Wolbachia endosymbiont of Drosophila seguyi | reverse complement strand
TCTGCAGATTGGCGAAAGCAAATACAATAGCTTCAGTTTCATGATAAGGGGGCTGGCGAGGTTTGTCAAGCAAGTTTTTTGTTTCTGCGGACTACCTAGATTAATATTATATAGAAGGTTTGCTGCCAATAAAGCCTAAACTTACCAAATACATTTCTGTAGATTCAGATCTACTTGACTTTGGTTTAAAGTATTTTACTGTTTTAAACATTTTTTTTAGCTCGTTACAAAAATCTTTGTCAGATTCTCCTTGGAAAATTTTTACTACAAACGTGCCACCATGACTCAAGAAATGCTTTGCAAAATTGAGCGCTGCTTCGCATAAAAGCATAATTCTGATATGATCCAACGATTTTAAACCACAAGATTCGGGCGCCATGTCAGATAAAATTACATCAAATTTTTGATCCTTGAATTTTTCTCTTAAAATTTCAAACTCATTGATAATATCACATTGTATAAACTCTACTCCATTAATTGCGTTCATTGGTTTTATGTCAAGAGCAACCACATTTGCACCTTTCCGAGATGCAACTTGTGACCATCCACCAGGAGAAGCACCAAGATCAATAATTTTTTGCCCTTCTTGGAATAATTTAAATTTGTTATCCATTTCTACCAGCTTATATGCTGAGCGTGACCTATAACCATCCTTGCTAGTTTTTTGCACATACTGATCATTCAAATGACGATGTAGCCACCTTGTTGAAGATAGTTTTCTGCCTCTAGCCGTCTTTACTCTAGTTTTTATTGCTAATACCCTACTTATTATTGATTATATCTTTAAGCTCTTTTTCAACTACTTCTTTTACCAGTGCATGTAGATATTTATTCAGCCATTCTGAGAGCTGAGGTTTTAAAAGAGATGTAACTAATTCTTCAACAGTAAGGTTCGCTTTTTTTTGTTGTTTATGCTGTAATTCGTTTTGCATTTTTCCAAGCAACGCTTTGATCTCTTCCATATTCTCTTTTAAAATTAGATGATCGTTATTTTGCGCTTGTAAGCCGCTATTACTCGCTTTGTTATTACTCATTTGGATATTATCGTACAGATAAATATCTTTTTTTTCTTCTGAATTGTAGCTATGGCCATTAAATTGGTTATTGTTGCAAGCCATTTCCTCACTTTGGTCATCATTATCAATGTCCTCTTTTTCATTATTTTCTTTTTTGCCATCTTCTTCTATTTCTTCTGGATACTCTTCCTCAAGGTATAGCACATCATCATTTTCATCCTTTATTTCTGCTTTATCGTTACTCGCGTTTTTACCCGATATAGCTTTTTTTATATCTTCTAGGATATCTTTTACAGATTGATTACCTTGTTCATCATGCATAGTGCTAATACCATTAAATTTAGAGGTTTATACTATTTATCATAAAAAGCAAGTTGTAAACACTAATCACATAATTGCTTTTTGCTTCAACTAAGTCTGAACGTGCTTTAAATAATGCATCTTCAGTGTCCAAAAGGTCAGATGTACTCTTTAAATTTAAGTTTACTTCTTGCTCAACTCCTTCCAATGCTAGAGCTGCTGCTTTTTCCGCTTCTTGACTTGCTTTGATAATGGCCTTTGCTGTCAACACATTATTCCAAGCATTTACAACTGCTTGTTCTATATTTTTTACCGTTTCATAATAATCGTAGGTAGATTTTTTTGCATCCATTTTAGCTTTACTGACACCAAAAGCATTAACTCCTCTCTTAAAGATTGGAACATCAAGAGTAAAAACTACATGAACATTTTCTAATAGTTTGTCTACCTTCATACCATCCTCCCCAAAATTTTTGCTTGCACTTAGATTTAAAGAAGGAAGCCACTTGGAGCTTTCAGCAATCACTTCCATTCCGGCTGCTCTTTTTTGATAAACTGCTGCTTTTAGAGATAAATTATTGGTTTTTGCTAACTGTAAACATTCATTTAGCTCTGGAACAGAAGGTAGTTTATCATTAGCTTCAGAAAGGTCATCAGCATCTTCGCCAATCAAATGATAATAAGCAATATTTACCAACTTTAATTTACCTTCAGCATCAACTCTTTCGGATATAGAAGACGAAAATTTTGCTTTTGCTAACAAAACTTCAGCATTGGTTACCTCTCCAAGGGAAAAGCGTTTTTTCATAGCTGACAAATGTTCCAAAGAAACGCGTTCTTTATGTTCTCTGAGCTTTAATATTTCTGTCTTTTGTAAAACATTAACATATGCTTTCACAGCATTAAGTGCAAGCTCTTGTTTTAATTGCTGAAATCGCATCTTTTCTGCTTTGAGAAGATGGCTTGATCGACTGAATGTGGCAAAGGTACCACCGCCATCGATTAATTTCTGGCGCAATGTAAGTTTTTTTTCAGATGTATCAAGATTAAAGTTACTATCGAAATTGTATTGCAAATTAATGTCAGGTAAAAATCCAGCTAACCCAGAAGATTTATAGTGTTTTTCTGCGCTTTTATATTGGTAAAATTGAGACTTTATTTTTGAGCTATTTTTGATGGCTTTGCTTATCACTTCTCCCACATCGGTTGCATAGCAACTTATAGTATTAAAAATGATCGCAAGTGTGATAATCAATCGAAACATTCTAATTCCTATGCATATTGGTTGCGCGGCTCAATTACTAACATAAATTACTTTAATAATCAATAACTAATATTGTTGACACTATTGAGAAATTAAGTATATCATAGCTTACTATTGTTGGATCAAATAATGAAGACTTTTTTCTTAAAGGAGAAACAAATCAATAAAAAGTGGTTTGTCATAGATGCAGAAGGATTAGTGGTAGGGAGGCTTGCAGCATTTGTAGCGACACTATTACGTGGAAAGCATAAACCTGAGTATACACCTCATATGGATTGTGGCGATAATGTAATTATTATCAACGCAGAAAAGGTGCATTTCACCGGAAAGAAGCTTAAAGATAAAATTTACCATAAGCATACAGGTTATTCTGGTGGTTTGAAGAAAACTACTCCAGATAATATTTTAAATGGCAAATTTCCTGAGCGTGTAATAGAAATGGCAGTGAAAAGGATGCTTGATGATGGGCCTATGGCACGTAGACGCTTTGAAAATTTGTATGTTTATTCTGGTTCAGAGCATAAGCATCAAGGACAGCAACCTGAAAAGATAGATTTTGCCTCTTTGAATCGTAAAAATAAAAAGTAATGGAGTAAAAATGAAGAGTTCTACAATAAATAACAATGATTGGTCAGAAAAGACAATTAAATCAGCAGTTGATTCGCTTGGTCGTTTATATGCTACAGGCCGAAGAAAAGAATCTGTAGCAAGGGTATGGATAAAGCCGGGGAGTGGAAAATTTAGTGTTAACAAAAAAGGCGATCTAATTTCTTATTTTAAAAGAGAGTCAGTGTGCCAAATAGTAAAAATGCCATTTGTTGCAACTTCCACATTGGATAAATACGATGTATTTGCAACTGTAAAAGGTGGAGGGCTATCTGGTCAAGCAGGTGCTCTAGCTCATGGAATAAGCAGAGCTTTAAGTAGTGTAAGCCAAGATTTGCATTCTATACTACGTAATGGTGAGTTCTTAACTAGAGATTCACGTGTTGTTGAACGTAAGAAATATGGTCAACATAAAGCTCGGAAAAAGTGTCAATTTTCTAAGAGATAGTTATTTTATAGGGGTGTTTTTTTGTAAGTATTATACAAATATTTGCAAAAATGTATGATGTCCTCTATTTTTGTGATGAATTTAGTTGACTATCGGTGTCAACATAATATGCTATTTATGTGATTTTTTCAATATTAAGGTAATTTATGAGTAAAGAAGATATAATAAAACAATTAAAGGAAGATTGTTCTAGTCAGAATATAGATATAACAAAATCTGATTTGAGCAAGATTCATGATGCGTTTATTAAAATAATAAAGAATGAGCTGCATGGGAAAGGTGAAATACGTTTGCATGGAATAGGAACATTTTCTACTGCTATCAGTCAGGAAAAACAATGTCGTAACCCCCAAAGTGGTCAGATCATGACTGTTCCTAAAAAGACAAGGGTAAAATTTAAAGCAAGCCAAACTCTTTTAAGTATTTTAAATGAGAAGGAAAAAGCAGCAGTTAGTTAGACATTGTCATTTTCATTGTTTTTACTACGCTGTGTAAGCCGTAAAATACAGCTTCGCTAATTAAATAGTGGCCTATGTTAAGAGCTGAGATGTGAGGTATTCTTGTCATCTTCTTAGCGTGTTTATAAGTTATGCCATGTCCTGCGTGGCATTCTATTCCTAATTTATTGACGTACTCTGCAGCATTAGTAATTAACTGTAACTTTTTTTCTGATGGATTATCACAGTAATCCCCTGTGTGAATTTCTATTATGTCAGGTTTTGTCCCTAGCTTTTCAAGATATTTTAGTTGATCAATATTTGGATCGATAAACAGTGAGACTTTTATGCTAGCGCTATGCATTTCCTCTATTATACTAGAAAGTTTACTGTGCATATTCACGATATCCAGGCCACCTTCGGTTGTTAATTCTTCTCTTTTTTCTGGTACTATACTAATCGAATAGGGTTTTACCTTTTTTGCTATTTCAAGCATTTCTTCCGTGGCTGCAATTTCAAGATTTAGCTCAGTGCTAATGCTTTTTTTTAGGTTAAATACGTCTTCATCTCTAATATGCCTTCTATCTTCTCGTAAGTGTACAGTAATAAAGTCTGCTCCAGCGTCAATGGCTATTTCTGCTGCTTTCAATGGATCTGGATAAGAAGTTCCACGTGCGTTGCGGAGGGTTGCAACGTGATCGATATTAACACCTAGTTTCACAATCTACCTCAGAAATTATTTATAGATTATACATGTTATTAGGTTTTTTGCATAGTCATTGTTTGACCTTATCCAGAAAAAGTGGAGAGAAAGAAAAGAGTTTTTTTGGGTAAAATAAAATTTTGGAGGATTAGAAATGGCAAGAGAATATACGGCAGAGTTCAAATTGGAAGCTGTTAAGCTGGCAAATGAACAAAGAAAGGTAGGTCAAACAATTACAAAAACAGCAAAGGATTTAGGAATAAAGGGTGGTTTATTAGGAAAATGGATAAAGAAACACAACGAAAAAAAGTCGGCAGCAGATGCATTTCCAGGTAGAGGTAACATGGCTCCTTACGACAAAGAGAGATTTGATTTACAGAAAGAGTTAGCAAAAGTAACAAGGGAAAGAGACATTTAAAAAAAAGCCCTGGCCAGTCAAAAAGAGTAAAATATTTTTTTATAT
>NZ_JAPQLM010000171.1:0-8485 GCF_028981765.1 Wolbachia endosymbiont of Drosophila seguyi | reverse complement strand
TCTCATCTTTACCCCGTACTAAAATTTCAGATATTATAGCCTTTTACTTGTTTCCGGACAACCTCTTATATATAAAAAAAAATGTGAACGTTATGTGAATATTATATTAACAATATTAAACCTTGATTTTAATATTATTGCTCATATATTCCGATAAGATACCATATTTGGGCAAGAAAATCTATGTACATAAATAAAATTGATGTGAAGAGTAGAGTAGGATATCTACACCAACTGTACTTAAATTTTTTGATATGACACACACTCCAGTTTTGTTAAAAGAGATGCTATCACTACTATCACCGCAGGATGGTGGCATATACGTGGACGCCACATTTGGAGCTGGAGGGTATAGCAAAGCAATATTGGAGTCAGCTGATTGCAAGGTATATGCAATTGATAGAGATGAAACGGTAACTAAGTTTTATGATGATTTAAGCGTTAGATATCCCGATAGAATAAAACTATTCATTGAGAAGTTTAGTAATATTAAAAGTATACTAAGCAGCGTTGAGCCATCTCCTGTCATCCCAGTACTTGATACTGGAAAAAATAACTGGTCACGCGCTGGAATGACATCAAACGGAGTGGATGGAGTGGTCTTTGACATCGGAGTTTCATCTATGCAGCTTGATAACGGAGATAGAGGGTTCTCATTTTTACATGATGGTCCACTCGATATGAGCATGGATAACTCTTCTTATATAAACGCTTCAACGTTTGTTAACGCTTTACGCGAAGAAGAAATCGCAAATACTATATATAACTACGGAGGCGAACGTCATTCTCGCAAAATTGCAAGAGCAATAATAAATGCACGGAAGAAGAAAACTATCAAAACTACATTTGAGCTTGCGGATATTGTACGTTCCGTGGTATTTCGTGGAAAAAGCAAAATTGATCCTGCAACCAGAACATTTCAGGCAATCAGAATATGGGTAAACGATGAGCTGGAAGAACTTGAAAAGGGTATTAAAGCTGCATCTGAGATTTTAAGTGAGAATGGCAAATTAATTGTCGTCACCTTTCATTCCTTAGAAGATCGTATAGTCAAAACTTTTTTTAAAGATTTATGTGCTACTGATTGCAAGACATTCTCTCTGCTAAATAAAAAAGTGATCGAAGCAAGTATAGAAGAAGTAAGTGCAAATCCGCGTTCACGCTCAGCAAAACTAAGAGCTATACAGAGGTTGTCGTGAGAACTTTCTGCATCATCTCAATAGTTATGTTTTTTCTTAGCATTGTAGGACTATTTAAGGTAAAATTACATGTTCAGTCGTTAAATAGAGAGCTAATAAAAATAAAAAGTGAAATTAATTTAGTACAAAGTGATATGAAAGTTTTACAAGCAGAATGGAGCTATTTGAATAATCCAAAAAGACTTGCAAGCCTTGTAAAGAAATACCTGAAAAATAACTCTTTAATACTGGCTAGCCAGGTTAAAAATCTTGACTCTCTAAATGGCCGCAGTGTGCTAGCACAACTTAAAATCCATGATCAACAGTGAGATTAAGTCTTATTTTTTACAGATGAGCACATCACAATAAAACTTACTTTGTATCCGTTCAGGATAGCGGCAAGGTAGTATAACCATAGAGTAAAAGTGAGTTTACAACAAATGGTGTCATCCCAGTGCTTGACACTGGGATCCAGCCTTTCCATAATCATCAAAAACATTGTATTTTAACGTAAAACAGCTATTTTTATGCTTACCAACTTAATAAAATTCCTGGATCCCAGTGTCTGGGCACTGGGATGACAAAGGAGAGCAGT
The DNA here is from genome assembly GCF_028981765.1 of Wolbachia endosymbiont of Drosophila seguyi. Taxonomy (NCBI): domain Bacteria; kingdom Pseudomonadati; phylum Pseudomonadota; class Alphaproteobacteria; order Rickettsiales; family Anaplasmataceae; genus Wolbachia; species Wolbachia endosymbiont of Drosophila seguyi. The sequence goes on along the minus strand of NZ_JAPQLM010000171.1, from coordinate 6,712 downwards.
GTCAGCTACTTGCATAACACCATTTGTTGTGCAACTTACTTTAGTATGAAATTGCTTGCGTAAGATTTTGGCAGCCTCTTAACATTTTTTGGCATTTCAATTATGTATTTAACGTTGCGTTTTTTTGCGTAGAATACTGCTTTTTCAAGAGAATCAAACTTTAATACAATCTGTTTTTTTGGATCTTTTGAGCCAACCCACCCCATCAAAGGTTCAATGTAGTAAGAGCCAGATTCAATTTTTAGGTGCCAGAAATTTGTATTACCTAAACCAGATTGTGTTGCAGTTCTTGTTGGTTTATAAATCCTAAAAACTACTTTATCGTCAATGCCCATAGTTCTTGTTAAATAAGCTTAAATATATATCTAAATAAATCCTTTCACAAACAATTAGTATGAAAGAATGAAGTTTGAAATAAATATTTTTATGTTATATTATTGTTAAATTATATTAAAAGGATTAGCTGAATAGGAGTAACCGATGACGCAACAGGAAATAGTAACAATTAATGCAGAGTTACGTGATATAACAAAAACAAAAGCGATGCATTCTCTAAGGAAGAAAGGAAACATCCCTGGAATCATATATGGAAAGGGCCATGATAATGTAAATTTGACATTGTCTGCAAAGGAATTCACAAAGCAATATAAGTCAGGCTCTCTTTCTGCACATTTGATAGAGCTGAATATTTCGGGCAAAAAGGAATATGCTCTTGTTCGCGATATCCAATTGCATGTAGTAAAGGATACTGTGCAACATGTTGATTTTCAGTTTGTTGATAAAGGCAGTGAAATTAAAATAGACATACCTCTATCATTTGTGAATGAAAGTAAAGCTCCAGGAATCAAATTAGGTGGAGTGCTTAATGTTTTGTGTCGTTCTATTGCTGTTAAATGCTCTCCTGATAAAATACCTCAGGTTATTGAAGTTGATTTATCCGGTAAAATGATTGGCCAATCTATACATATCAATGATGTAAAATTACCAGAAGGTGTTAAGTTTGTAGCTCATGAAGAAGAAAATTTTACCATTGTTACAATTTCTGCTGCCGATAGTGACGTTGAAGAACCTCAAGCAGAAACAGAGGAATAGTGCACCTGATAGTTGGGCTTGGTAACCCTGGTAGTCAATATGAGTTAACTCATCATAATATCGGCTTCATCGTAGTTGATACAATTTGCAAATATTGGAATTTCCATTCGTTCTCTAAAAAAGCCGATTATCTGATAACCTCTGGCATAATTAATGATAATAAAATTATGTTAATAAAGCCTTATTCATTTATGAATAATTCAGGCATCCCTGTTGCAAAAATACGAAACTTTTACAAATTATCGCTAGATAATATCGTTGTCATACACGATGACGCTGATTTGGAACTTGGAAGAATAAAAGTAAAGAAAGGTGGTAGTTCTGCTGGACATAATGGACTTAAATCCATAGATAGTTTTATTGGCAACGATTATTGGCGCTTGAGATTTGGAGTGGGTAGACCTGAAGATCAAAGAAGCTTAGCAGATTATGTGTTATCAAAATTTTCAAATTTTGATAATGTTACTCCCTTAGTGGAAAAAATAGCAAAAAATATACACTTAATGCTGCAAGGAGATAATACAGCTTTTATCAATTTGATTGTATAATATTACGAAACACAGGAAGTGTATGGTCCCAGAGTGTGATGGTGTGGATTTAGTATGAACAATTCAGGAGATTTTGTCCACTGTAAAGATATAAACTCAAAAGGTGTAAGACCCTTAAGAGTTTTGAGTCTTTTAGCATAATTGTAGGCCATAACAAAGTCATAAAGATGCTCTTTGAGTTGCTGGTGAGACTGATAGTAATACTTCTTAACAGTGGCATTCTTTAAAGTTTTGTTCATACGCTCAACTTGCCCATTTGTCCAAGGATGGCTAACTTTTGTTAGACGGTGTTCAATGTCATTTTCTTCACAAGCTCTATCAAATATATGTTGAAAAGCGTATTTATGGCGTTTTTGGTTGGTAAATTGTACACTGTTATCTGTCAAAATAGTGTGGATTTTATATGGTAAAATTTTAATCAAATTACGTAGAAACTCAGCAGCTATAGGTTTTGTAGCACTTTTATGCAACTCAACATACGTAAATTTGGATGTTCTATCTATTGCAACAAACAAATATAACTTTCCTTCTTCTGTTCTGACTTCTGCAATATCAATATGGAAATAGCCTATAGGATATTGTTTGAATTTCTTTTTTGGTTTAACTTCGCCATCAACATCTGGTAGTCTGCTAATGCTGTGCCTCTGTAAGCAACGATGTAGACTAGAGCGAGTCAAGTGTGGGATTGAGGTTTGCAAAGCGTAGAGACAATCATCTAATGGCAATAGAGTATGCTTACGAAATGCAACAATTACAGCCTCCTCTTCTAAAGTTAAAACAGTTGATCTTGCATGCTTCGGACCCATATCAGCGTCTTTGGCAAAAGACCGTTTTCTCCATTTAATGATAGTTTTTGGATTAAGGTTATAGTACCTGGAGAGTTTTGCTATGCTCTCTTTACTATTTTGTATTGCTCTACGAATTGTCTCTGTTGTTTTGGCGCACCCATGTAATATTTGTCCCATAATTCCTCCTTTGATGGTATTGTTTTCTCATATTTTATCATACCATCACACTCTGGGACCATACATCCCCCCCCTCCCCCCCTAATTCCTATATCAAACCTTTCTTTACTAGATTATATAGTCAATATAAAAAGCCATATAAAATTGCTTCCACTGCTGCCATGAGGAAATTGCTTATTCTTGCTAACTCTTTAGTCAGAGATGACAGGGTTTTTACTGAGGAATATAACTCTCTGTCTGTTTCTATCTCAGAGCCAGTATAGCTGTGGATAAGCACGTTTATACAGATAAAAGTACTTATCCACAGCTACATCAATTTTTCTATTGACTTTTAACACAACTGCTGAACAGATACATTCGTCATCCCGCTACGTGTTAGCGGCCAAGATACCGCGGCGGTATGCCGTGGGAAACCTGACTTGCATTAGCTATAAAATAGTGATTTATATAAATCCCATAGCATGCCGAATGAAGCGTTTTTTGAGGAAATTTGAATTTTCAACTGCAATCAAGCCAAGATTTCTTAGTGCTTTAGCGCAGAATATTCTGTTGGAAAACATCCTATTTAATCCATCAGTTGCAAGCGCCATTGTAAAATTATCAAAGTATCTGTTACGTGAAATTTTCTTTAATAAATAACTACTGCCAACATCAATACCAGATGCTTTTGCGGCAACTACGTGCTTTATAATACTTTCTACATCTCTAATTCCAAGATTAAGCCCTTGACCTGCAACTGGATGAATTGAATGTGCTGCATCGCCGATAAGCAAAACTCTACCCTTATATGACTTTTTTGCGAAAACAAAACTTAAAGGATAAAGTTTTCTTTCACCCTCTAATTTTATCTCTCCTAAATAAGAACCAAATCTTTTTTTAAGCTCTATAATAAATTCTTCTTCAGACAGATCCATTAGCATTTTTGAAATTTCAGATTTTTCTGTCCAAACTATCGAAGAAGTATAGCCACCCTTCATCGGTAGAATTGCAAATGGACCGCCAGGGAAAAAACGCTCCACAGCTAAGTTTTGGTGATGCAGTTCATGCTTTACATTAAATACTATGCTACTTTGTTTATAGTCAAATTTCACTGTCGGTATAGAAAATAACTCTGGTAATTTAGAGTTTTTGCCTTCAGCACAGATAAGTAGCGATGATATTAATTCCTGGTTATTATCAAGAATCACTTCCACATATCCTGAATCACAAGCAATTGTTTTATAGGAATGTGGAGAGTATATATTCAGTTTATTTAGAAAATTATTGTTGATTGCATTCCATATAGTAGCATTGTTGATAACATAACCCATTGGCTCTTCGCTAACCATTTTATGATTGTAATGCACAGTAACCGCATCTAATATGCATATATCAAGTATTGGCTCAGCTTCACTTTCCACAAACTGCCAAATCCCTAACTTTTCCAATATTTTTTTCGAGCCTTGAGAAATAGCAAATGCTCGATTATCATCTACTACACGTGGTAGACTATTTTTTTCAATCACAGCTACAGACACAGAGTCACAACTGAGGCCAATGGCAGTAATAAGACCAAGTAACCCACCACCTGAAATGATTACATCATAATTCATTTTATTTACGCTAATTGTAAAATTATATTTTATCTGTTTTGAAAATAGTTTAAACAAACTTTATAGACAAAGACCTATAGCTAACCCAAGAAAGGTTTCCCTACGTCATACCGCGATTCATTCCATAGCTGTACGAACATTGCAATGTGGCACATAGTAAACGATGTCATGAAAGTAGCTGACACTGGAATTCAGAAAAAAGGATGATGTTATTCCAGTGCCTCTATGATGTCATCCCAGTGCTTGACACTGGGATCCAGCTTTTTCATAATCATCAAAATGTTGTATTTTAACATAAAACAGCTACTTTTATGCTTACCAACTTAATAAAATTCCTGGATCCCAGTGTCTGGGTACTGCCCACTGGTGGCCCAAACTACAACGTTCGTACAGTTGTGCGCGGTATAGATTCCGCTAACTAGTAGCGGAATGACGGTTTTTCAAATTGTCGGTAAACCTAAGCTACTTTAGCTATATCATCTTGAGAACACCTAAAAGTAAACTTCTGTAATAAAATGTTAATTACTTCATGCTAAGATAGATCTTATTTTATTAAAGGTATTAGTTTATGACTACAGATTGCAAAGCAAAAATGTTAAATTGCATTAGTAAGTACAGAGAAGAACTTGGAGAAAACAAAGCAGCAATCAAACAAACTTTAACTAATGATAAAATCAATATAAGCGATCACTTTTACCAGGGTGATAAAATCTGCAACGAAGAAATATTTAATGTAGGAGGCGAGTGTCAAGATACAAAACATGGTAACTCAGAATATACGTATGATGACTGGAAGCAAAAAATTGAAAAATCTCATGCTAAAGATTTGCTAAAAATGCTACAAGATAAAGCAAAAGACAAAATATTAAAGAGTTTTGAAGATTATGAAAAGTATCATGAAAATGCTGTTGAAGCTATAAAAAGAGAATTAGACATAGATTCGAAATTAAAGGCAATATTCAGAGAAAAGCAACAACCAGAAACTGATGAAACTCGAGCATATTATGACATTATACGAGGTTTGTATGAAAATGGAGACATGGATTCTCAATTAAAGTGCAGAGATCTTGATTGTTTTGATAGAACAATAAAGGATAATCTATCCCAAAAACAATCGGAATTAACTAATATAAAGAATAACTTTTTAGATGATACACAAAACATCTTTAAATATATTCAAGTTGAAGATAATATTTGATAGACGAATATCTATTTTATAGTAAAGAGGACAGACGAATTCTTAAAGTCTCTTTGCGTAAAGCTGTGTTTTTTTTAGAATTTTACAGCTATGCAATGTTTTACTATTTCCAAAGCAATATCTTTATAAATTTTTGCCAAATCCTCACTTAACATTAAAGGATTTCCGCAATCAGAAGCATGGCATATTTGTGGATCTAGAGGAACTCTGCCTAGAAGTTTGATGCCCAGCTCCTCAGACATTTTTTTTGCACCGTCTTTTCCAAATATGTATATTTTTGAGCCGCTTTGAATGAAATAACTCATATTTTCTACAATGCCAATAACCGGTACGCTGAGCTTTGTAAACATATCATAAATTTTGCGAGCATCGATTAAAGAGAGCTCCTGTGGAGTTGAAACTATTATCGCCCCAGTTAAGTTAAAATTTTCCATAAGACTTAAATGCACATCGCCAGTTCCAGGTGGTGTATCAACTATCAAATACTCTATATCGGACCATTTTGTTCCCATTAGCAGATTATAAAGTGCTTTTGTAATCATAGGTCCGCGCCATCTTGCTGCACGATCTTTATCGATAAAATAGCCAATTGAAATAGTATGCAGTCCATACTTTTCTATAGGCATTGCTTTACTATCCTGTATTTCTGGCTTTAATTTTTCAGCGCCAAGCATTTTAGGAATTGAAGGACCATATATATCTGCATCAACCAGCGCAACTTTGTGTTTTAACTTTGCTAATGAGAGAGCAAGATTTAGCGCAACTGTGGACTTGCCCACACCGCCTTTACCAGAGGCCACAACGATTATATTTTTCACTCCTTCGATATGTAATTTAGCTTTTTGTTGCCCAGTTTGTTTTTGACAAGTAGCAACCACGGTCACTTTTGTCACCCCCGGTATAGCTTTAACAGCTTGCTCACAATTTCTTCTTAATTCTTCATTTGCTTGCGTGTTACCGGCAACTTCAAGCACAAAACCAACATCTTGACCTTTAATAATAATTGAGGATATTATGCCAAGAGCGATCACATCTTTACCGCTTTTTTGCTCTATGACTTTTTTTAAGTTCTCTCTTACAATTTTTTCGTTGATCATTAGCCTTTTAGGTGATTTCTTCCTGAAGTCGTTTAATCTCAGCTTGAGGAAGGCCGGTTGTCTGAGAGATAATATCAATAGAGATGTCAGCCTTAAGTAGGTTTTTTGCTACTTCAATCTTTCCCTCATCAAGTTTTTTAGCGAGGATGCCTTCTTCTTTCCGCAGATCCATTATTCTTTCTTCATATGCTACTAAATCTTTTTCATTCCAGCTAAACCT
>NZ_JAPQLM010000170.1:0-5766 GCF_028981765.1 Wolbachia endosymbiont of Drosophila seguyi | reverse complement strand
AACAAGGGTTTAAAGTACAGCCAAGAAGATGGGTTGTAGAAAGGACTTTTGCTTGGGTTAATAGGAATAGAAGGCTATCGAAGGAGTATGATTTACTCACAACATCCACTGAGAATTTCATATACCTAGCTATGAGTAGGGTTATGTTAAAGAGGGAATATGCTTGAATTTACTAGTTTCCGGACAACCTCTTAGCAAATTATCTTTTTGCAGGGCCAACCGGTGTTGGTAAAACCGAGCTAGCAAAACAATTAGCAGAAAGCATGGGCATGAATCTTATACGCTTTGATATGTCCGAATATATTGAGTCTCATACGATATCAAGGATGATTGGTTCTCCTCCTGGATATGTAGGTTATGATCAGGGTGGATTACTCACAGAGTCTGTATCTAATAATCAATATAGTGTTGTGCTGCTTGATGAAATTGAAAAGGCTCATAGCGATATCTATAATATATTGCTACAAATTATGGATTATGGTTGCGTTACAGACACTTACGGACGTAAAGTTAACTTTTCCAATATAATCTTAATTATGACAACTAATGCAGGAGCAGCTGAACGCAGCAAAAGTTTTGTTGGCTTTGGGCATAAAAAATTTAACACTGGTGATAGTGAAAAAGCGATAGAACAGGTTTTTAGCCCTGAATTTCGTAATCGTCTTGATGCGATTATTTCTTTTTCTGACTTAAATGCGGATATAATTCTGCATATTGTAGATAAATTTATTCAGGAACTGAAAAAGCAGCTGACGCAAAAAGGCATAAACTGCTTGGTAGAAGATGAAGTGAAATCTTATCTTGCACAAACAGGTTATAGTAAGGAAATGGGAGCACGTCCGATAGAGAGACTTATTGAAAAAGAGATAAAAAGTTACTTAGCGGAAGAAATACTGAATCGTAAATTAATAAAAGGAAAGAAATTAAGAATCTATATGAATAAAGTAGAAAATAAAATTGCTTTTGATATAGTTTAAAATCCTTGTATTGAACTTCATCTTTGTTACAATCTATAACTTAAATTCAATTTGAATTATAGTGATAAGTGATAAAGTAAAACAAGTCCTAAGCTACTACGAAAGTGAAAACCCTGGGGTAAAAGCAAATCTTACTCGTATTCTCATGCATGGAAAGCTTGGCGGCACTGGCAAGTTAGTAATTCTGCCAGTAGATCAAGGATTTGAGCATGGTCCAATTAAAAGTTTTGAAGTTAACCCTGATGCTTATGACCCACATTATCATTTTCAGCTTGCGGTTGATTCGGGAGTAAGTGCATATGCTGCTCCACTTGGTATGATTGAAGCTGGTGCTGCAACTTATGCTGGAATGCTCCCACTTATTTTGAAACTTAATAGTTCCAACTCTTTACATTCAAAGGATCTAACCTCTGATCAGGCAATAACCTCTTCTGTGAAAGATGCGCTGCGTTTGGGATGCTTAGCTGTCGGATTTACTATATATCCTGGTTCTGCTAAGTGTTTCGATATGATGGAGGAAGCCCGTGGAATCATAGCTGAAGCCAAATCTTATGGACTTGCAGTAGTGCTATGGTCTTATCCACGCGGTGAAGGGATTTCCAAAGAAGGTGAAACAGCAGTTGATGTTATTGCCTATGCTGCGCACATGGCAGCTTTGCTTGGCGCTAATATAATAAAAGTAAAACTTCCAACTAAATATTTGGAAAGGGAGAAAATAGAAACAGAAAATATTGAATCATTATCTAAAAGAATTGAATATGTTAAAAGGTCTTGTTTTGCAGGGAAAAGAATAGTAGTTTTTTCTGGTGGTGAATCGAAGGAAGTAGATAACATATACAATGAAGCGAAAGAAATTAAGCAGGGTGGCGGTAATGGTTCAATCATTGGACGTAACACTTTTCAACGCAAAAGGGAGGAGGCTTTATCTATGCTAAAAGATATAATGGATATCTACACATAAAAAACGGCTGGGTGGCAGAATGGCTTATGCGGAGGACTGCAAATCCTTTTATACCGGTTCGATTCCGGTCCCGGCCTCTTTCGTTCTCTATATCTTGTAAAAGTTAACAGTAGCTTTAAGTGTGTAACCTATAGAGAAAGCTTGTCCATAGTAAAATCAATTTCTTTTCAAGTTATGGTTATACTCTTATAGCGTTTCATGGTAAAAAATAAACTAAAAATAAGCAAAGTGTTTTACAAACGTAATTTACTATTTTTACTACCGCCCGAAGTTGCTCACTCTTTGGCAATTATGGCATTAAAGAAAATGCCTTATAAGAATCCTATAGAGCTACCAGAATCTTTGAGTGTGAATTTTTTTGGTAATAAGCTCAGAAGCCCCGTAGGTCTGGCTGCAGGTTTTGACAAGAATGCAGAAGTTATAAGGCCTATGCTCTCATTTGGTTTTGGGTTTATTGAAACTGGTACTGTAACTCGTAATCCACAATATGGAAACAAAAAGCCAAGAATTTTTCGGTTAATTAAAGATCAAGGGGTAATTAACAGATTGGGATTTAACAATAAAGGAATAGACTATTTTCTTAAACAAATAGGTGAAACCAAGCTTGATGACTGCATTTTTGGCATCAACATAGGAAAAAACAGTACATCAAAGGACCAAATCAGCGATTATGTTGACTTAATAAAGATAGTATATGGAAAGAGCAATTATATAGTGCTGAACATCTCATCCCCAAACACGCCTAATTTACGCAATCTGCACAATAAGCAAGAATTATCGGAATTGTTGAAATCCGTAACTCTAACCCGAAAATCAATTGATAATTCTAAATCCATACCAATAATATTAAAAATCTCACCAGATGTAGATCAGCAAACGAAAGAAAATATCGCTGAGCTTGCGTCGGAATATAAGATTGACGGATTAACAGTAAGCAACACTACGGTAAGTAGAGATAATCTGCATTCTCACCATAATGAGAGTGGTGGGTTGAGTGGCAAACCGCTGTTTAAACTTTCAACCGAGTTATTGGGCGATATGTACAAATTTACTAAGGGCAAAATATTATTGATAGGGTGCGGAGGAATCTCAAGTGGTGCTGATGCATATAAAAAAATAAAGGCAGGAGCTTCTTTGGTGCAGTTGTACACTGCTCTCATATACCACGGACCTCAAGTTGTAAACAAAATTAATCTAGAACTTGCAGAACTAATAAGGAGAGATGGATTTAGTAACATTAATGAGGTGGTGGGTTGTATACATTAATTTTGAAAGTTGGTGGTATTATTTTAATAAAATAAAACTAATTCTCTGGTATAAAGGTGGTAGAAAGTGCTTTTCTTTTAAATAATGGGTATGAAGAGTTTGAATGATGCAATATCTAAGATCATTGATTATAAATTTACAAATTATGCAATATTAGAAGAGGCACTAACTCACCCAAGCGTAAATAAAAGGAATAGCAAAAACCAGATTGTAAGCTACGAAAGACTAGAGTTTTTGGGCGATAGTGTTTTGAATATGGTTGTATCTGCCACACTGTTTAAACTATTTCCTGAAGAAAAAGAAGGAGCATTGGCAAAAAGAAAGACGGATTTAGTTTGTGGCAACACCATTGCTAATGTTGCTAAAGAAATAAAATTAGGCAGCTTTATCATCATGAATAATAGTGAACGCTGCAATGGAGGGAGATGTAACTTAAAAAATTTAGAAAACTCGCTTGAAGCACTAATAGGTGCAATTTATATTGATGGCGGGCTTGAAAATGTTGAAAAATTTATTATCCAATATTGGGAAAAGCTAGCTAAAGGCATGCTTGCCCCCCCTCGAGATCCTAAAACCTCACTGCAAGAGTGGACTCAGAAAAACAAATTGCCTTTACCAGAGTATGAGCTTGTAAAACAAACTGGACCAGCGCACAATCCTGAATTTACTATATCAGTTTGCATAGAAGATTATGGTAAAGTTTCTGCATGCGCTTCTAGTAAAAAGATTGCTGAACAAAAAGCTGCTGAGTTGATGCTAGAAAAAATTGGAAAAGACGCTTCAGTTTAGGCAAAATAGGCATTAATGTAAATTTTAAGGAAGCTAATAGCGTTTAGGGTAAATGGTCAATTTAAGGAGAAGCATAGTATTATTCATAAAAAAGTTGATTTACCAAAAATCAAGCCTTATGTAGTGGAATATCAATGGCTGTTGTCGGAGATGCGGAAAAAAAGAAGTAGCAAGTTACCAAAAGGTGTTATGCCAGATACATTTGGTCCAAGAGTTGTTTTGTGAAGTTGACAGAGTCAATGAGAATGAAAGTTTTAAAAAATAGCATATTTTTTAATTATAAAAATTTGATATTAACTGTTGTTGGTTGATTGAGTAAAAACCAGTGAATGGTCACGTTAAAACATATTTTTAAATTTCTGCCAAAATCCTGATTTATTATCATTAACCTTTGTAAATGTTATATTTAAACTGTATTTCGGATCATTTGGCACGTCGTATTTTATGCTAAAGGTTGAAACTTTATCGTTATTGTAAATATGTACATCATCATATGATAGCTTTGTTGTGTAACACTTTACATACTTTTGCTTATCATGCACTAAATCACCTGACTCCCTTTCTAGTTCCACAAATTTCGTTTTTTTCTGACATTCCTTCATTTTTATTAAATCCTTATCTAGTGATATTGAAACTGGCAACGTATTTCCAGCATATTCTTTAGCTAAAAGTTCACTTTGAGGATACATTTTTATTTCCCTGCCAAAATGTGAGTCTATGAAATTATTACTCCAAAATTTATCGCCAGAATGCACGTACTCATCAGTAGCATACGGCACCCCACCATAATTGCATTGAACTTTGTAATCTCCAACACCGTTGTTTTGAAAAAAATCATGAATAGCAGTGTAGCTACCGGCAGCATCATTTATATAATCCATTACTTTATTCCTTAAATTTTTAGTTCATTATATCATAATCATTATGCCAATCAATCAAAAAAGCTCTCCCTTGCTGTTTTTAAAACTGATTTTGAGCAAGCGCTCTCGATTAGTTGGGAGCGTATTTGTAAGATTGTGACATTCGTGCCTCCCAGTTTTTCACATACTGCTGAATCAATTCAGGATAATCTGTAATAATTAATAAATTTTCAGCATTTCCTTTTTTAGCTGTCTTACTAAGGTTAAATGACCCTGTGATGACTTTTTGATTGTCAGCAATCATTATCTTATTATGAGCAATCTTTGGCTTATCATCGATCCAAATTGGTACTCCACCTGAAAATAATTCATTTATAACACTATATTTTGAGTAGAGTTGCGATTTATCTAAGATGACTTTAACATCAACACCGCGTTCTTTAGCATTAATCAAAGATTTTGCAACTGTTCCAAGAGTAAATGTATATTCTTGAACTAAGATAGATTTTTTAGACTGATCTATTACGTTGATTATCGGTACAGCACAATCTTCTCCAGGTGAAAAGCAAACCGTAGCTTTTGGGCAGGGCGAAAATATAAAACCCGCATAGTAATACAGAGAAAAACACATTAACAAGAATAAAAAGTGAAAAAGCCTCACAACAACCCACCCCCGGATATACGGCGATAGGCTACATTATAATTTAATCACCTGTCAATAGACTTCTTGCATAGTTTTTGGCAACAACCGTTAGAAACGAAAAAACTTACTTGACAAACTCCGCCAGCCCCCTTATCATGAAACTGAAGGTATTCAGTTATCTTCATCTGTGCAGATTAAACAGCAAGAAAACAACGTAGTTGGCGTCTTATTTTTAATTTTTTGCACTATGTGCACCTTATGTCTTCACAA
>NZ_JAPQLM010000169.1:0-2691 GCF_028981765.1 Wolbachia endosymbiont of Drosophila seguyi | reverse complement strand
TATGCTACTAAATCTTTTTCATTCCAGCTAAACCTGTCTAATTCATCGTAGGCTAACTTTATTATTGGTGATTTTTCTGCTATATTCCTTAGGTCTTCATCTGTAGTTTCATCTGCATACTGTTGTCTAAGTGAAGAAGGTCGCCCCTCCTCACTCGACTTCAAACCCGTACGTGAGACTTTGCGCCTCATACGGCTTCTCTCTAATTTGGTGCTTGTCATGCACACCTCCTGTGTAATTCATCGTGACAATGCCCATGTAACAAAGATAAATTTTTGATCATATTGTTTCGTCTATTCCGGTCTTTATGATGTATTTCTATTATATCATCACTTTCAAACCATAGTCTACAATTACCGCATTTACTTTGTTGTAACTTCAATAGTTTTATTACTCTCGATGGCTTATCTGGTATTTCTCTAAGACGATTACCCCAATATACCCAATCACCATCATATGGAGACCTGGTTTTTTGCACTTTGATATGTCGTTTAATAACATGATCGCTGTGTATAATAAGATGTATCTTGTTACTTGTCATAAAACGCCAGTTATCGTTATTATACTTTTTAAAGTATTTTCTTTTTATCCAGCATTTCCCTTTGTTTGGGTGCCTAAAGACTGCCCACTTCCAGAGCTTTCTATGTATAATATTATCCAATGAGCTAAAGATTTTACATGAAACTACCGAAGAGTAATATTGACTCCATCCTCTGTTTATTGGATTGAGATTCCTTATTATTACTTCCTGTGGCGCCCCACGCATTTCTCTAAGTTTATGTTTAATAGCAAATGTATGCTGCTTTATAGAATTACGACTTGGTTTTATTAATAATGTGTAACCTTTTTTACTTTCTTTTGTTGGATATTGTCTTATTGAAAATCCAAGAAAATCAAATCCTGGTTTTGTTTCGTCAATGGTTCTTAATGTATGAGAAATTCTTGTTTTAGAGGGCTTTAATTTTAGTCCAATGGTTTCTAACCATTCTTCAACTAAAATTTTTGCTTTAAGAATAATCTCTTCGTTTTCATGTATGATGACAAAATCATCACAGTAGAAAATTACACTAATAGACTTTTGCGCGTTTTTATGCGATATCCTACCATATTTTCTTTTCATGCATTGAAAGAGTTCGTTTGTTAATGCTTTTTTGACATGTTGCTCTAATCCGTGTAATGCAACACAAGCTAGCAACGGTGCCTCCTTGAATTGTACCACGTTTTGTGGATTGAAGCTTTCCATCTTCCATAACACCCGCTTCTAACCATCCTCTTATGATTTTCTTTAACGCTGGTGTGGTTTTCAAGCAGTTTATTATGGTTAATATTGTCAAAGCATCCAGAAATATCAGCATCTAATACATATGCTGTTTTCTGTTTTAGCACATTAAATATGGCTTCAATTGCATCATGACATGATCTACCAGGTCTAAAACCATAAGTGTTTGGCTCAAGTTTTGCCTCCCATTCTGGTTCCAACACCATTTTTACAAGTGTTTGTTTTGCTCGACACGATATAGTTGGTATACCAAGCGGGCGATATTCCGATGGCTTACCAGGTTTTGGGATCCAGACACGTCTTGATGGCTTTGCTTTCTCTCTTATATCTAAGGAGTTTGCCAATTGCAATCTTTCTTTTTGACTAAGGTTAGCTTTTCCATCAATACCTGCAGTTTTTTTCCCTCTGTTGTCCTGAGTTACCCTTCTAACTGCGATCGTTCTTGCACTTGTTGATTTGAGTAATAATCTCTGAAGGTTGTGCATCTTTTTGATATCATTACATTTAGAGGCTTGGTAAATTCGTTTTTGTAGCTTAAATGAAGATTTCTTCAGCTTTCGCCAAGGAATTCCATTCCATTCATACCTAGCTTTTTGCTGGTCCATAACATATTCACTACTATTCACCACTTTACCTTCCAAATTAAAGTGTTTACGTCTGCATATCCCAGATATTACTTTGGGCATTAGCTTCTTAAACAATCCTTCCACATAGCGGCTTGTGGTTGGCTACCTACTTATATTTAATGAATATAAGAGCTTTTATGTGGTTACTCCGTTCCATAGCTTCGTTTCACGTTAAACTTAGATTCCTACTATTTGCCGGAAGCTGGGAACATCAATAACTAAAGTCTTCAATCTTTAGTTCCCCTTTTGCTTCGTACCATTTTGGTCTATGCGTAGTTCAACCTCTTTTCGCATACTATGCTTTGACGACAATTCAAACATAGGTTCCTCTCGTAATCATATCTAACTCTGTTTGCAGGGATTCACCATGAGGTTTAGTGTTACCTGCTTTTATCTCATGCTTGCATCCCAAAGGTTGCCATCCTTTGAAATGTGAGACATACATTATTCCCGATGTCTAGGGAAGATGGAATTTAACCATCACAAAACCACGGCTTTCCGGGTCGCACTGAAGAAAAATAACCAACGATCCACTATGCTTTCTAGCTGTTCTTCCTTATTCTTAGGAAATTTAGGTAGTTCAATAAATACAAATTGAAAATCTTTTAAGTCATGCTCATTGGTTTTCTCATCTCTTATAGTGTGGCTGGATATATAATCAAGCTTATCAGGAAATAAATTACAATTAGAGATAGCAATAAAGAAAACCTTCTTTAAATCAATGTACTTACCAGATTTATCAGCTTGCCTTGAGTAAGCCTTAGCAGCATATAGTTGAGCTCGTTT
>NZ_JAPQLM010000168.1:0-7417 GCF_028981765.1 Wolbachia endosymbiont of Drosophila seguyi | reverse complement strand
TACATCTTTAGCGCTTATTGTAACTTCTAATGTGCCTCTTCCTCTAATTCTTGCTTTAGCTACATTATCTGTTTTGGTGCTTGCACTTTCGTATAAAATAATTAGTAATAATAAAAAAATAGAGGTTGAGAGAAATAAATTCGCTCAGAAAGAGCAAGAGTTAGAAAATAAAATAACTCTAGGAAAGGAAGCTGAAAAAGCTGCAAACAAAGAAGTGGAAAAATTAAAACATGAATTAACTCGAGAAAAGCAAAATTTAGACAAGAGAGCAAAAAGATTGGATCAGAAAGTAAATGAGTCAGAAGTTGAGAGAGAATCTCTTCTTGAAGAAAAAAAATCTTTAGAGAAAAAATTAGAAACAGCAAAGAATCGTACGTTTGAAATAGACAATGAATTGGACAAAACAAGAAAGGAAATAGGTAAGCTTAATGAGCAGGAAGAGAAATTAAAACTTGAAATCTCATGTTTAAAGAAACAGTTGGAAGAAAGAAGTAGATTTATTGCAAAGCTGAAGATGGAAGTGGATGATAATAAACATTTAGAGCTAGAGAATAAGGGGTTAAATGATAGAATAGAAACGTTACGTGAAGTACAAAAGGCACTACGTGAGAAAAAACATGAACTTAGTGAAAAAGTAGAGGCATTGAATAAGGAAAAAAATAAACTTTCTAAAGAAGTAGAGGAATTACGTGAAGAACAAGAAAGGCTGCATGCAAACTTAGATAAGCTACAATGTAAAATTAAAGAGGTCAACAAAGAAAAGAAAAATTTATCTAAAGAATTAAAAGAGAAATTTGAAGAGTTAGATGAAGCAAATGGTTTAATTAAAAATCAATCTTTTGAGTTAGATGGGATAAGAAAAGATTGTAATAATGAAGTAAAAAGTTTAAGAAATTCACTTTTAGAACGAGACAGTCAAATAGAAGATTTTTTGAAAGAGAAAGAAAAACAAGTGAATTTTGCTCAACTGTTGATAAGATGGGTAACAGACAATATAGAAGAACCAATAAGAAATAATGATGGAAAAGCAATATTAGATACGATTCAAATATTAAAGTCTGCGTTACAAGGAGAAATTGCACGGCTTTTGCCAGACGAAACGCCTTCTTCTTCGCTGGAAGATCTTGGATATGAATCATTATTTGTCAGTCGCTCATCCACCCCGACCAAGTTGCCAAATTCACTATTGACAGAATCTTATGAACGCAGTCAGTTCAATCAGAGTGAAAGTATTTGCAAAACACAACAATGAGTCTTATTATAAGATAAATCATGCAAGATAATGAACCCAATAATATGCGCACTGGATACACAAGACTTAAATAAGGCTATTTCTCTAGCTAATGCTCTGCGTGGTAAAGTTGGCATGGTAAAGCTGGGATTAGAATTTTTTGCTGCTCAAGGTCTTTCTGGAGTGCAAGAAGTTGCAAAATGCAATGTACCAATTTTTTTAGATCTGAAATTGCATGACATTCCAAACACTGTAGCTAAAACAGTTGAAGTAATAAAAGTTCTGAACGTTGAAATGTTAACTCTGCACATCAGCGGTGGGACAAAAATGCTTGAAGAAGCGCTAAGTGTAGTGCAAGGCACAAAAATAAAGCTGATTGGAGTGACAGTGCTAACTAGTATGAGCAATGAGGATTTAAACGAGCTTGGAGTAGCAAGAGAAGTAAAATCACAGGTAATTTTGCTTGCAAAGCTTGCAAAAAAGATTGGACTCTATGGAATAGTCTGTTCTGCATTGGAAGCTCAGGAAGTGCGCCGAGAATGCGGTGAAGACTTTAAAATTATTACTCCAGGAATTCGTATAGATCCAGGTCATGACGACCAAAAAAGAACAGCAACACCAAAAGAAGCAATAAATTCAGGAGCTGATTATATCGTCATTGGCAGACCCATTACAAAAACTACAAGTAGTGCGGAGCTAATATTGAAATCCATGAAAGAATTTTAATATAATAACTTAATTTATAAAAATACTAACATATTAATTAGGAATAAGCATGAGTAATATCAATAGAATAATACGCGAAGTAATCAAGGAATTCCGCTCAAAATTACCAGATAAGGAAATAGAGGAATATTCTGGCAAATTGAATAAGCTACATATCTACCAGTGCAATAAGCATATAATAGAAAATAAGAAGCTATATCATTATACAATAAATGGGAAAACCCATGCTATGGGTCAGCATGGGCATAATTTTGTCAAGAGTTTAGAAGTTATCTTGAGGAATAAGCCACAAATTTCCTTAGAAGAGGTAATTGATTTTATGGAAAAAATAATTAATTTTGGTATTGATAGTTGTTATGGAGCATTTGAGATGATATTTGAATCTCGCTCTGGTGTTACAATAGATGATGCAGTTAATTTTGTAAAAGATAGCTTATCTAGTAAATTTTATGGATTCCATGGCAGTGGGATTTTCAAAGTAATATTAGAACTTAATCCAGAGAGCTCTCTTGAAGAGATAGAGAAACAATTTAGCAAAGTAGTAGATCCTTACTTTCTTAATGCTTGGAGTCGAGAAAGTGAAAGGGCTTTTGCTAAGATATGTAGGTTATGTAGAGAAGGACATGTGGAGAATATGCAGAAATTTGATTTTAGCAATTTTAATTTAGATCAAGATAGTGCTGGAGCATTAAGAGCACTGTTACAGTATTGTGTTGACGTTTCTAATCAAAAAGCTTTAGGTGATTCACATGAATTGCATAGAGAAGAGATGGAGGGGATATATAAATTTGATGATAATTACGATTTAAATTTAGATAGTCATCATAATGATAGTATCTGGCATTGAAATTATACTACAATAATAAAATAACTGGATAAAAATTATCACCAAAAAAATTCAAAAAAGTGCTTGACATAAAAGAACGAACATTATATAGTGTCATTATCTTTTATTTTACCTCGCTTAATTTAATTACTGGATTAAGCTTACAGTACTAAGCGTGGCACAAAGTGCCACGCTATTTTTCGGTTTACATTTTCAACAGATAAAAAATGATGCCATTTCAGTGCCAAGCACATAACTGTACGGATATTCATTTTTAAAGGTAAATTGCACAACAGATGATGTCATTCCAGTGCTTGACACTGGAATCCAGAAATTTTGCTTATAACTGAGCTGATGAGCTAAAGGTAGTTGTCTTACGCTAAAACAAACGTTTTTAATTAAGTTGCATAGAAGCTGGATCCCAGTGTCAAGCACTGGAATGACATCGTTTACTATGTACCATATTGCAATATTCGTACAACTGTGGGAAACATCTATGGATGCCATTCCTATTACCTTATTTCCATTTTTATTTCATTTTCAAAGGAGGCTATTATGTCACTTACCGATATCGCTCACCGTATCAATGAACTCGCTTCATCATGGGAGCAATTTAAATTAATAAATGATCGCAAACTAAAAGAAATTGAAAGCAAAGGGCGTGCTGATTCTGCAACAATTGAGCAGCTATGCAAGGTAAATAATGCCATTGATAGTTGCAAAGAGCGTTTAGACTTGATCGAAACTGCAGCTCAACGCCCAGAAGTAAATACAGATTTTAGCACAAGCGATAAATATTTTTCTGATTATATCCGCAAGGGAATGGAAAGCGGTTTATCACACAAAACCCTCAGTGGAGATGACAGTGATATCGGGGGGTATCTAGTTACTCCGCATATTGTAAAACGCATAAACAAGCGTGTAACTGATTCGTCCCCAATGCGACAAATATGCTCCAGTCAAAGAATCTCTACTGAAACATTGGATTACATTATAGAAGATTTTGACCGCGCCGGTGCAGGTTGGAGCAGTGAAACAGTAGATGATGAGGACGGTGGCAATAAGTCTAAGTATGATTTTGCAAAAGATACGGACACGCCCAAAATCCAAAAGATTTCCGTCACAACTTACGAGTTATATGCTCAACCACAAATATCACAAAAGTTACTCGATGATGCGTTTGTCGATGTTGAGAGTTGGCTGGTGGAAAAGATTGCCGAGACTTTTAGTAAGGAAGAAAGCGAAGCCTTCATTAAGGGTGAGGGCACTTTTCAACCAAAAGGAATTTTAGCTTATGAAAATGGAAACAGTTATAATAAAATAGAGCAAGTTAAAACTGAAAAATTAGATAGTGATTCAATAATGATGTTGTATTACTCTCTGGACGAATATTATTCCAAAAATGCGTCATTTTTGATGAACAGGAGTACGTTGAAGGATATCAGGCTGCTAAAATCTCAAACAGGTCAGTATCTCTGGCAGCCAAGTCTGTCGCTTGAAGCTCCAGATACTTTAATGGGAATACCAGTATATCAATCTGCCGATATGCCACCAGCGCCAAACAATCAGCTACCAGTAATTGCGATGGCAGATTTCAAACAAGCTTATAAGATTGTAGATAACAGAGGAATGAGAATATTAAGAGACCCTTATACGAATAAACCTTATGTGAGGTTTTTTGTCACTAAGCGTGTCGGCGGAGAGGTTGTAAACACCAGTGCTATTAAATTGTTGAAAGTTGCGAGCAAGTACTAAAAACTTCCGCAGCATCATCTTTATAGCTGATCAAAGCAACACGTCATACCGCGATTCATTCCATAACTGTACGAACATTGTGATTTTGGCCCATCAGGAGGGTGTCATCCCAGTGCTTGACACATATAGCTAAACTGACTTAGATTTACCGACAGTTTGAAAAACAAAAATTCGTCATTCCGCTACTTGTTAGCGGAATCTATGCTGAGATATCGCGGCGGTATGACGTAGGAAAACCTTTCTTGGGTTAGCTATAGTTTGCTATATTATGTGATTTTATTTTTAGCATTGCTTCTTACATTATGTAATTTTGTTTTCCATAATGTATATTATGTAATTTTCGATGCTAAGATCTGTTATAGCTCTCAGTATGATATGAGTGATTCTCTTTTAATAATTATTTTTTAAATAGTTTGTTGGTTCATCAATTTCTTTAGGATTGATATCTACAATTATTTTTCCGTTTTTTAACAGAATAATCCGATCTGATATTTTTGTTAAAAAATCCAAATTGTGAGAAGCGATAATCATAGTAATACCCATATCTCTAACTGATTGTAGTAGTTCCACAACGTCGACTATTGTTGCTACATCTAAACCAGACGTTGGCTCATCGCATAATAGAATCCTTGGATTCATCATTAAGCTTCTGGCAAGCGCAACCCGCTGTTTTTGCCCACCGGATAGATTACTAGGGTAATCATTTTTTTTAGAGGCAATACCCAAAGACTCAAGTAGTGAATCACTTTGATCCTGAGTTTTGTTTTTAAGTTTGGGAGCATATGTAAGATTTTCCCAGACAGTCATATGTGAGAAAAGTTGAAAATCCTGAAATACAAAACCAGTACTATCATTGCATTCAATGCTACCAGAATCTAAAACTTCGAGTTTTTGTATACAACGTAACAATGTTGATTTACCACTACCAGAAGGACCAGCAAGACCAACTATAGATTGCTCTATAATCAGGTTAATATTATTAAGTACTGGAACATTATTAAATAATTTACAAACATTATGCATTTTTATCATATATACCTTTCTGTTCAATCTTTTTGCCTATATATTCAATTAGTAATACAAGAGCGTAATAATAAGCCCCAGCAAGACAAAGTGGTATGAAATAAGTAAATTGTTCTGCTGCAAGCATTTGCGCAGAGCGCATAATATCAACACCACCAATAGTAGAGATTAATGCCGTTTCTTTAAGGAGTGCAATGATCTCATTTATCATTGCAGGAAGAATATTTTTAATAACTTGTGGTAATATAATATCTCTCCACATATAGAAACTAGGTATTTGTAAAGTTTTAGCTGCTTCAAACTGGTTTTTTGATATAGTTTCAATACCAGCTCGTAAAATCTCAGCAATATAAGCACAGCTATTTAGACCAAATGCTATAATGCCAGCACTAAATATGTTTAATTTAATTCCTGCAATGGTTGGGGTCATAAAATAAACAACACTTAACTGTAATATAAGGGGAGTGCCACGTATTACAGATATAATTCCATTAATTAATGGAATACAGATCTTATTATATCTGAGTACTGACAATAATCCCCCTAGACTCACACCTAAAAGCAGTCCTCCAATCAATAATTTTAAAGTAAAGGCAAGGCCTGTTCCAACAAACAAGAAATTAGAAATTAATTCCTGCATCAGTTATCTCCTAGCCATTTTTCTGCTATTTTTTGTATTACACCTTTACTTTCTAAACTTTTTAATGCCTCGTTTATTTTATCCTTTAAAGCAGATCCTTTATTCACAGCAATAACATAACCACCATCTAACTTGGCAGTGGCTGACCATGATAGACCAGGATTTTTTTTGCTAAATACTTTACCTTGGAATTCATCAATTAGGACGCCATCAACATGACCAGACTTTAATGTTTCTACAGCTTGATTATTATTGTCTATAGCAATAATTTGAGCTGTTGTAGGAACATGCTCTTTTAGCCAAATTTCCATGACAGTTCCTAGTTGAACGGCTATCTTCTTGTGAGTTAAGTTGTTTATACCGGCTATGGGTTTATTTTTGTGATATAGAATACCAAATTCCCCTGTATAATAACTATTTGAAAAATCAAAATTTTTTTCACGCTCTTCTGTGCTACCAATAGTAGATATAGCAGCATCTACAGAATTACTTTGCAATGCTGCAAATATAGCACTAAACTGCATATCTTTAAATATCGCTTCTTTACCTAACTCTTTTGCTACTAATTGAGCAAGCTCAATGTCAAAGCCAGTAAATTTACCATTTTCATAATATTCAAAAGGTGGATAATCTGCAGAAATTGCAAATCTAATGATATTATCGTGTTTATTTTCCTTGCATCCTGTTAATAGAATACTTATCACTATAATAGCATTTAAAATATATTTTTTCATATTACTAATTTATATTCATATTTTATTCATCTTATGAATATAGACATTAAAAATTGAATAGTCAAGAAATAATGAATATAATTTCAAATATACTTATTACATATTCAATATGAGGAAAATGCATAATGCATGACAACACACTAGGTGAACATATTTTAAATATTATTCAAAATCACGAAATTTTAGAGCAGAGCGATTTACAGACCTTGCTTAAAGAAAGAGGGCACAACATTCCTCAGGCTACTTTATCAAGAAAATTAAAAAAACTTAAAATTGCCAAAGTTGCTGGTATGTATAAAGTAATTGACATCAACCAATATCGATTACCATTAATACTTAATATGCAAATTTCGGATTTTGGTTTAATAGTACTACACACTCAACCAGGACAAGCTAGCAGCCTAGCTTACTTTCTAGATCAGAAGTATGTTATTTATTCATTAAATAATAGCAAAAACATAGGAATTATAGGAACTATAGCA
>NZ_JAPQLM010000167.1:0-8880 GCF_028981765.1 Wolbachia endosymbiont of Drosophila seguyi | reverse complement strand
AAATTTACTAAACAGAAAAAAAGGCAAAAGAAACCCTAGGGTAGCTAGTTATTCACTATCCATTTTTTAAATCGGCGTTTTTTGATGTTTTAAATGCTTTATAAGCGCATTTCAGCTTATATTAGGTAAAAACTTAGAAATTTTATAAAGACATAAGGTGCACATAGTGCAAAAAATTAAACATGGGACGCCAGATACGTGAGTTTTTTTGTCATTTAATCTGTACAGAGAAGATAAATAAATAGCTTCAGTTTCATGATAAGGGGGCTGGCGGAGTTTGTCAAGGAAGTTTTTTTTGTTTCTATGGGTCAGTTGGTACGCGCTTTGCCTTTTAACAGATGTAAAAGCACAATTATTACGAACAACATTCCACCAACAACTGATATAGCGCCACCTATAATGAAGCACGTGCGTGCTAACATTGACGAAATACTTGGCAGATCTGCAACCTTCCTTAAAGCACCATATCCACCAAGCCACACAAGGCCAGTGATATGGAGAAAATGCCCTATACTGTAGGCATAAATCTGTAATCTTACCATGGAACTTTTTATCTCTTTAAAGTTTAATTTAGGTAACATCCAGTAGACAAAATTCATAAAAGCTATAGTGATACCAACTACAGAACCGTGATAATGAGCAGGAATCGTGACATTACCTTCAATAGTCAACACTCCGAGCACATCTCCATAAGTGAACAACAAAAATGAATGTAATAAATAGTTGCTTTTATCATTAATAAAAGTTCTGATGTTGTAGCACACTAATATTATCAAAAAGCACGGCAAAACTGCTCCAGCAATCCTCATATGCCAAGTAAAAAACTGTATTAACTTGGCACTATCAACTGGATAAACAAAATATACAAACGGTGCGCCTACAGCTAAAATCGTGTTTATAAATAGTGGTAAAATAGTAATTTTATTGTTTGAAGCTAAACTAATATCATTGGAACTTAGCATTATTAAATAGACTAAAAACATTCCTTGAGTAAAAGCAAACTGCAATAAATGTCCGCCTCCCCAAAAGAGATATTCGTAAAATAAATTATTATCTGAGTGATATAGACCTGGAGGCATATTATTATATGCTAAAACAAAGCAAAGAAATGACGATACAAGTATAATAACTAGCCCAATTTGCCCAACAGAGAGAAATGAAACCTCTTTTTTTGATGTGTATGCTAGCATTGTATTTACTAATATACTGGCAATAAATAAACTGAGTCCAAGTAAAAATAATTTGTTTTGTAATACGGGAATATAGTTACTTTTGATAACTTCAGTGTTTGGAACGAATGCGGATATAAACATGAGCAGCATCGAAAGGGTTGATAGAACCCATGAAAAGTTAAACCAACTATTGGTATTTTGTAGGTTTATGATAAAGAGCAGAGATATTATAGAGCACATCCACACTAAAATTGACAAGTTCACGTGTATTACCAGCGCATTATCAAAAATATATTGTGCAGAAGGAACAAGAGAGGAGATAAAAGGCAATCGTAGAAAAATAACAATTATTGACAGTAACCCAGAGCAAGCAAGAGCACATACTGCCAAGAACATCCATTTTCTACAGAGCGGAGCGTTGTCTTGTATATTAAGCACAATCTTTTTTCTCAATTTTGTTCAATACAATATATAACACTGCAATAATACCTAAAACATAGCAATAGTATACGTGTGGCACGACTGCCAAAGGTGAAACTCCAGCAATAGTGCTAGCCAAAAGCAATTGAGCGCCATACGGTATTAATCCTTGAAATACACAAGAAAATATGCCTAGCCATGCTGCACTATAGTGAGGCGGTATTTCATATTTCTTAGCAATATCTCTAGCAATTTCACCACTAAAAATTATAGCGATGGTGTTATTTGCAAGTAAAATATCAAATATGCTGACTATTTTTGCAATAAATAATTGCGCAGTTTTTTGTCCACCACGTTGTATCATAACCCAAGATGAAAGTTTATCTGCAAGCTCCTTAGAATTTTTACCTACCAGTCCTGAAAGCCCGCCAACCATCAATGACAGTAGCATAATTTCATGCATACTCATAAACCCTTTGGTGATGTTTTGGCTTAAAAACAATAAACCATGATTGTTGTTATTTATAAATCCAATGATTCCAGCAAAAGTTATGCTTAAAACCAATGCCGTAAATACATTTATTCCAAAGTTTGCAAGCAATATAAGTATTATGTAAGGAGTCACAAGCAATAAAGAATACTCCTTAACTGAAATAGCAGCACTATTGCTTGAGCTATAAAATAATATAATTATTGTGAATATAGAAGCAATTAGTGCCACTTTTGCATTCAGTTTTAATTTTTTCTTTATATCAGCCTTTTGAGACATCACAGATGCAATTGTAGTATCAGAGATAATAGATAAATTGTCGCCAAACATTGCTCCTCCTACAACGGTTGCAACTCCTAAGGAAGGAGAAATCCCAGCTTGTGTCAGTTCAACTGCAATAGGAGCAATTGTTGCAATGGTGCCCATTGATGTACCAATAGCAGTGGAGATGAAAGCTGCTACAAAAAATAATCCTATGAGTAAAAATTGTGTTGGTATAAATGAAAGAGCCAAATTAACTGTGGCATCAGCACTACCGATTGCTTTAGTTACTTCACTGAATGCACCTGCAAGTAAGAAAATGATACACATAGTGATAATATTACGATCTCTTACCCCATCTAGAAAGGCATACATTTTTTCTTCAGTATTGCCCTTGTATAAAACCCAATCCAGAGCTATGGCAGGAACAATGGCTACCAGTGGAGATAACTGATAAAAAGCATTTGACACGCCAAGAATAGTAAAATATATACCACTTCCTACAAAAAGAAATAGGAACAGTAAAATAGGCAAAAAATTTGTAAGATAAAACATACCTCTACTCCAGCTCTGATAAACGCAAATCAACTATGATATGATTTATATTATTATAAACCACAGTTAGCACCTTGACCAAGGTTTTTCTAGAAAGCAATCTACCAGAAAAGGTTTCCATGAAAAGGACTATTATAATATATCATCTACTTGAATAAAACTGGGAGATAGAATAAGTAAAAAATATGAATGACATAACAACAAAGCAAGTCATATCCTTATGGAATGCACAAGCTGGTAGATTCTTGCCGGATAAAAGAGAAATGGAGATTGATAATATTTTCTTAATCTAATGCTTCAATGTTTCCGATATAGGAAAAGTATCATCTTTATTTTCTATAGAGGAAGGCACACTATTTTGATTATCATCACCATTAATTGGAGTAGTAGGGTGCATTAAAGCAACTTTCATAACTTCATCAATATTCTTAGCAAAAACTACGTTGATCCCTTCTTTGATGCTTGCCGGAATTTCTTGCATATCTTTCTCATTTTCACTTGGTATAATCACAGTTTTGATTGATCCTCTGAGCGCTGCAAGCAATTTTTCTCTCAAGCCCCCGATAGCTAAAACTCTACCACGCAATGTCACTTCGCCTGTCATAGCAACATTTTTGTTAACTGGTATATTTGTCATAAGAGAAACAATAGACGTACATACTGCGCCGCCAGCAGAAGGGCCATCTTTTGGTACAGCACCCTCAGGTACATGCAAATGTATATCATTATTTTGGAATTTTTCGGGCTTTATACCAAAAAACAAACAATTTGATCGAATATAACTATACGCAGCTTTTATAGATTCTTGCATAACCTCTCCAAGCTTTCCTGTGTATTTTATTTCTCCCTTACCCGGAATTAGGACTGATTCTATCATCAAAATATCACCACCTGTTTCAGTATAGGCGAGCCCAGTTACTATTCCTACTAAACTCTCATTTTCCGCAATGCCAAAGGTATATTTACGTACCCCTAAATAATCTTGTAAATTGTCAACCCCTACGGATATTTTCTTATTTTTATCAGTCAATATTTCTTTAACTGCCTTTCTCATGAGCTTTGCAAGCTCCCTTTCCATACTCCGCACACCACTTTCACGTGTATATAAACGTATCAACTCGTATAACGCCTCATTAGTTATGTCCCATTCCTTCTGATACAAACCATGCTCCTTCTTTAACTTCGGAATAAGGTGGTGTGTAGCAATACTGATTTTTTCATCTTCAGTATACCCGGACAATTGTATAATTTCCATCCTATCACGCAAAGGATGTGGTAAATTTAAGCTGTTTGCCGTAGCTACAAACATTACACTTGAAAGATCAAACTCAACTTCCAAGTAATGATCCGTAAAGTGTTTATTGTGCTCAGTATCTAAAACCTCAAGTAATGCAGACGCAGGATCGCCACGCGAATCAGAACCCATCTTATCTATTTCATCAAGCAGAAAAAGCGGGTTGCATGAATTAGCTTTTTTCATGTGTTGAATGATTTTACCAGGCATTGAGCCAATATAAGTTTTCCTATGCCCTCGTATCTCAGACTCATCACGCACACCACCAAGAGCTATGCGAACAAAACCTCTTCCTACTGCTCTTGCCATAGACTTAGCTAAAGAAGTTTTACCAACACCTGGCGGTCCAACTAAGCAAAGTATAGGACCTTTTATCTCTTTTACTCTTTTTAATACCGCTAAAAATTCTATTATTCTATCTTTTACTTTCTCTATGCCATAATGATTTTCATCTAAGATTTTCTTAGCTGCATTTAAGTTAATTTTTGCATCTTTGTACTTTCCCCATGGCAACTCAAGCAACCAATGCAAGTAACTAGATATAACTGTAGCTTCAGGAGAAATGGGATTCATTTTCTTGTATCTCTTCAAATCAGTTATAGCTTTCTCTCTTGCTTCCTGAGAAAGCTTTGTTTCATTTATCTTTTTTTCAAATTCATTGAGTATATTCCCTTCATCACCATTCTCAAATTCGCCTAATTCTTTCTGTATAGCTTTCAATTGCTCGTTAAGGTAGTAAACTTTCTGAGTGCTTTCAACTTGCGATTTAATTGTCTTATATAAACGGTTTTGTGCGTTCAAAATACTCATTTCTCTCTCAATAAAAGCAAAAGCTTTTTTTAAACGCTCTTCTGGGTCATAAGCCTCAAGTATACTTTGTTTATCTGATACTTTTATATTTAAATGTGAAGCTACCGTGTCTACAAGTTGATCAACTTCTTTGATTTGATCAATGGAGTTAATGGCAACCTCGGGTTGATTTTTCTTGTTTAGCTTACACCAGCTATCGAACGCGTCTACAACAGACCGCCTTAAAGCTTCTAAATCAATATTGTCTTCATCTTCTTTATAATAATTGTCTAACTCTACCCTGGCTTGTAATAAAGTATGAGAGCTAATATATTCTACAACTCTTCCCCTTCTTATCCCCCGGATTATAACTTTTACTACATTGTCAGGTAATTTTATTAACGGTTGTACAATGCTTGCTAACACACCTACTTCATAAAGATCTTCAGGCTCTGGATTATCAACAGAGCCATCTTTCTGTGCTACAAGAAAAATCTCATTTTGGTGATTACTACTACTTATTGCATACTCTAGTGCATTAACAGATTTTTCTCTGCCTATGAATAAAGGCACCATTATATTTGGAAAAATTACTACATCTCTTAAAGGTAATACTGGCAATGCAGTAAAACTAGAGCTTACAGCACGTTCAATGTTCATAATATATGCCTCAAATTAATCATTAACCGTTATAACATTGCCATTGTTATTATGATTAACCGTTGCTTTTCCTAATTCTACCATTTTCTTAGTGATTACTATAGTGCTACCTTCAAAGCCTCCGTTTCCAGATGTATACATAATGTCAAGCAAAAGTGACTCCAAGATAGCACGTAACATTCTTGCACCTGTTTTGTAGCTTATAGCCTTTTTAGCAATAGCTGATATTGCTTCATCTGAAAACTCAAGGTTTACTTTGCTAAACGCAAGCAATGCTTTGTACTGTTTTATTAGTGCATTCCTTGGCTCTGTCAACACATGTATTAAATCTTCATGATCCAGCTCATCTAAAACAGCAGTTATTGGAACCCGCCCTACAAATTCGGGTATTAAACCGAATTTGATTAAATCTTCAGGTTGAACATCATGTAAAGCATTCTTTTTCTTTTGCTCTTTAGACTGACTTATATCTGCTCCAAAGCCAACTGACGTTCCCTTTTTTCTCGCTTCAATAATTTTATCGAGGCCTTCAAAAGCTCCTCCACAAATAAACAGTATGTTACTAGTATCCACTTGTATAAACTCTTGTTGTGGGTGTTTTCGCCCTCCTTGTGGCGGAACATAAGCAACTGTACCCTCCATAATCTTAAGCAGAGCTTGCTGGACCCCTTCACCTGAAACGTCACGGGTTATTGAAGTGCTTTCAGATTTTCTTGTAATTTTGTCTATTTCATCTATAAACACTATACCACGCTGTGCTTTTACAACGTCATAATTTGCAGCTTGTAATAAACGCGACAACACGCTTTCTACATCATCACCCACATAACCTGCCTCAGTTAAAGTTGTCGCATCAGCCATAGCAAATGGCACATCTGAAACTTTAGCAAGTGTTTTGGCTAGCAAAGTCTTACCAGAACCAGTGGGACCAATAAGCATTATATTTGACTTCTCGATTTCAATATCACTTATAGCATGAAATTGTACCATGGATTGACAATGGTTATACATAGCTACAGATAAAACGTGTTGCGCGTGTTCTTGACCTACAACATGCTTGCTGAGAAAGTTTTTTATATCCTCAGGTTTCTTTAGTAATAGCTTCATATCAGATATACGATCTGAATTAAAAGATCTATCTTTCTTTTGACTTATTGCTTTATGGGATAATTCTATGCACTCATTACAAATAAACACCTTTAAACCATCCGAAGAGTTAGTAATCAATTTATCTACTTCATCTTGCGCCTTGTTGCAAAAAGAACAGTAGTGTAAATCATTATTGTTATCCATTAACCCACCTTTTGTTTAACTTTAATATTTTCAATTTCAATATCTGTACGCTCAGCTATCACCCTGTCAATTAAGCCAATTTTCCTTGCTTCTTCAGGATCCATGAATTTATCTCTTTCCATCATTCCTTCAATTTTCTTCAGTGAATTTCCAGTATGTTTTTCATAAATTTGATTGAGTTTTTTCTTAACCCGCAAAATTTCATTAGCATGTATTTCTATATCAGTTGCTTGACCATGATAACCACCAGATGGCTGATGTATCATAATTCTTGAATGAGGTAGAGAGTAGCGCTTACCTTTTGTACCAGCTGCAAGCAATAAAGAACCCATAGACGCAGCTTGACCTATACATAAAGTTGAAACGTCTGGGTTTATATACTGCATTGTATCGTAGATCGACAAACCAGCAGTTACAACACCACCTGGTGAGTTGATGTACATACAAATGTCTTTATCGGGATTTTCCGATTCTAAAAATAAAAGCTGTGCTACTATTACACTGGCCATATTGTCTTCAATAGGACCTGTTACAAAAATTATTCTTTCTTTCACTAGTCTTGAATATATGTCATAAGCGCGCTCACCGCGACTAGTTTGTTCAACTACAATTGGTATAAGAGTCATACCTTTCCCTATTAAATATTATCAAATAATTCCTTTAATTCTTTCACAGAAACAATCTGCTCTTCTTTACTAACTTTTTCTATTATATAATCTGTCACTTTATACTCAAGCGCTTGCCCTCTAACTAATTCTTGAAATTGTTTATTTGATTCAAAATGCTTAAGTACTCTGTCAAATTGCACATCTTTACTGACATATTGATTTACAATAACACTCAAAACATCATTTTGAGTTAATGATATTTTATGTTCTGCACTAAATTTCATAAATAACATAGCAAGCTTTACACGTTTTTCAGCTTCTTTACGAGAATCATTTTGAGCACCCAATTCTCCTTCCATTCTTTGTTGCTCCTGTTTTACTATGTCTGTGGGTAAATCAAAACTATAATTAGCATCCAAATAATCAAACAGCTCCTTTTTAATTAAGAGATTTCTCATTTCGGTGCACTGATCACCAATCATTTTTTTTGCATGATTTATTAGCAAAGAATAATCTTTAAACCCAATACTCTTAGCTATTTCATCATCATTTTCAAAATCTTTGGCAATTTGAATCTCATTAACTCGCACAGAAAAATCAGCTTCCTGTCCTGCAAGGGAAATGGCTTGGTAATTTTCAGGAAATTTCAACTTAAAGTTCTTTGTTTCTCCCTTTTTCATACCAGTTAATTGATCTTCAAAACCATTAATAAATGTGCCAGACCCTAAATTAACGGCAAAATTTTTGCTACTTCCACCTTGAAAGAGCTTATTCCTAATCCGCCCTTCAAAATCAATTATCAATTTATCCCCATCTTTCGCTTGATAAGAAGCATCATCAACAGAGGCGAAATTGGGGAACTTTGTTTTAATAGAATCAATAAATTCTTTTATATCTTCCTCTTCAATCTTTGCTTCAATTTTCTTTAAGTTTATTTTGTCAAGATCTATCACTGGTACTTCAGGCATCGACTCAAAAGATAGCTTGTATACAAAATTGCCCTCCTCATTTTCTTTGCCCAGATCTGGTAATGATATAACATCAACCTTAGGATAAATGTGAGACTTGACTTCAATTTTTTTCATCAAATCACTTGAGCAATAATCAATTGTATTATTTATCACATATTCCAAAGCCTCGTTTTTATAATTTGCAACAACAAGGTCATAGGGCATCTTTCCAGCCCTAAATCCAGGTGATTTTGCATTTTCTGCTATCTCTTGCAACCTGGAATTTACCTTTTGTTTTATATAATCACTACCAACTGTGATTTCATACTCATACTTTAGTTTATCTATACTAAGCTCTTTGTAGGTATATACGCTACTTACTTCGACT
>NZ_JAPQLM010000166.1:0-10638 GCF_028981765.1 Wolbachia endosymbiont of Drosophila seguyi | reverse complement strand
ATTTGCACTATTGATAATATTTTACTCAAATATATCTGTTGCCTCTGCTCCTACTTCCTGGCAATTTGGATTTCCTGCTCCTGCAACTGAAGTAATGGAGGCTGTAGTTAGGTCACATTCGTTTGTGATGCTTGTGATGGTTACAATAATGCTTTTTGTGTGGGCGCTGCTTGCTTATATAGTGTTTCGCTTTCGTAAAAGCAAAGTAACAAACATAAGTAAAACTACCCATAGTGTTCCTTTAGAAATTATTTGGTTTGTTATACCAACTATCATTGTTGGAATATTAGCCTTTGAAAACGCTAAATTACTGAAGCTACAGGAAGAAATACCGAAAGCTGATATAACACTGAAAGTTATTGGCCATCAATGGTATTGGAGTTACCAATATCCAGAATATCAAGGTGTGTCATTTGATAGTTATATTAAGGGAAAAGAAGACTTTATCGAAGGAGATTTAAAGCTATTCTCTGTTGATAACAACATCATTTTACCCGTTAATACTAACGTTCGTTTACAAGTTACAGCAGGAGATGTGATACACAGTTGGGGAGTACCGGCTTTCGGTGTAAAAATTGATGCGATACCAGGTAGGCTGAATGAGGTGTGGTTTAATATCAAAAAGCCTGGTGTTTATTATGGGCAGTGCTACGAATTGTGTGGTCAAGGCCATGGATTTATGCCAATTGTTGTTGAAGCAGTAAGCAAAGAAGATTTTAATAAGTGGATTGAAAATAGAAAATTAGTGAGTTAAATTTGGAGTATAGATATGAGTGACGTACCAAAGGGCATAAAGCGTTGGTTGTTTTCCACCAATCATAAAGATATAGGGACACTGTACATTATTTTTTCCATATTAGCTGGAATTATTGGTGGATTATTATCGGTGATTATTCGCACTCAGCTAATGCACATTAATATACTTAACAATAGCTATCAATTATATAACGTAATGGTTACAGGGCATGCGTTGATAATGGTGTTTTTTATGATAATGCCAGCCCTCATGGGAGGATTTGGTAACTGGTTTGTACCTCTCATGATTGGCGCACCAGATATGGCATTTCCTCGTATGAATAATTTAAGTTTTTGGTTATTAGTGTCATCTTTTATTTTGCTCATTCTCTCAGTGTTTATTGGTGAAGGTCCAGGTACAGGTTGGACTTTATATCCACCTCTATCACAGGTAATGTCCCATCCAAGTGCAGGAGTTGACATTGCTATACTTGCACTTCATGTTGCTGGTATGTCGTCAATTGTTGGGGCGATCAACTTTATAGTTACTATATTTAACATGCGCACAAAAGGAATGTCATTAACTAAGATGCCACTGTTTGTTTGGTCTGTCTTGCTAACAGCATTTATGTTGATTGTTGCCTTACCAGTGCTTGCCGGTGCTATAACTATGCTTCTTACTGATCGCAATATTGGTACTTCCTTTTTTGATCCTGCCGGTGGCGGCGATCCTGTGTTATTTCAACATCTATTTTGGTTTTTTGGTCATCCAGAAGTTTACGTAATTATTTTTCCTGCATTTGGCATCATAAGTCAGGTTGTATCAACTTTTTCTCACAGACCTGTATTTGGTTACATAGGGATGGTTTATGCAATGATAGGTATAGCAGTATTTGGCTTTATGGTTTGGGCTCACCATATGTTCACTGTTGGGCTTAGTGCTGACGCTGCTGCATTTTTTAGCACTACCACAATTTTTATCGGTGTTATAACTGGTGTAAAAGTCTTTAGCTGGATTGCAACTATGTGGGGTGGAGCAATTGAGTTTAAGACCCCTATGCTATTTGCACTAGGTTTTATTTTCATGTTTGTTGGCGGTGGCATAACGGGAATAATTCTTTCTCATGGTGGAATAGATAAGCTCCTGCACGACACCTATTATGTTGTTGCTCACTTCCATTATGTCATGTCACTTGCTGCATTATTTGGAGCTTTTGCTGGCTTTTATTATTGGATTGGTAAAATGTCGGGTAAACAATATAATGAGCGCTTAGGTCAAATCCACTTTTGGCTTACTTTTATTAGCACCAATATCACTTTTTTACCTCAACATTTCTTAGGATTAGCTGGTATGCCAAGGCGTATACCTGATTATCCTGATGCGTTTATCCCTTGGAATTATATATCCTCAATTGGTTCGTATATGTCCTTTGTTTCAGTTATGTTTTTTGTGTTTATAGTTATACATCTTTTTAAATGGGGCAAGAAAGCTGGAGATAATCCTTGGGAAGGTGACACCTTGGAATGGACGGTATCTTCACCACCGCCTTTTCATACTTTCGAAAAGCCACCAGTGGTAAAATAGAATGTACACAAGTGTTTTGCTAAATGTTGAATCAACAATACTGGATTTTTGGCGTTTGCTGAAGCCAAGGATAATGTATCTTGTGGTATTTACTGCAGTTGCTGGTATGGTTACTGCACCAGGTAGTATGCACCCTTTTCTAGCACTAATATCTCTTATATGTGTTGCTCTTGGCTCAGGATCTGCAGGTGCTATAAATATGTGGTATGACAGAGACATAGATCTGCTCATGGAAAGGACAAAAAACCGCCCTATACCCTCAGGTAGAGTTTCTGCAGAAAGTGCGCTTGAATTTGGTGTAACTCTTGGAATATTGTCAGTATTTATCATGGCAATAGCAGTAAACTATATTTCTGCTGCTTTGCTTGCTGTTAGCATATTATTTTACGTTTTCATATATACAATTTGGCTAAAAAGGCGTACTCCGCAGAATATCGTTATCGGTGGTGGAGCAGGTGCTTTCCCTCCAATGATTGGCTGGGCAGCTGTGACTAATTCTGTCAGTTGGGAAAGTTTCATTTTATTTTTAGTAATTTTTATGTGGACTCCACCACACTTTTGGGCCCTATCTTTAAATAAGTCTGAAGACTATGCAAAGGCATCGATTCCAATGTTCAATATTGTTTATGGTCCGGAAAAAACAAGAAAATATATATTAATTTATAGTGTTTTGCTGGTGCTAACTAGCTTGCTTCCGGCTCTATTTTTGAAAAAGGCTTTACTTTATCTAAGCATGGCAACCTTTGAAGGTTGCGTTTTTATTTGGTACGCTGTATCTGTTATGAAGTTCAAGAATCACAGCTCACAGAAAAAAATGTTTTCTTATTCAATTTCTTATCTATTTTCCCTATTCGCCAGTATTATTTTTTGTTCTATTGATTTATTTTAGTTATGAAAGAACGGCAGAAGCATAAAAACTATTTTTTACTTTTCCTTTTGGTAATGCTCGTTGTCACACTTTTTTTTGTTTCTATAATAAAATTTAAAGGTGCAGCTTAAACTACCTTTAGAAATTGTGCTTTCATAAAAGCAACTATATACTTTGTTAACCGATATAAACAAAGATGAGTAAAAAAGAAGTGATAATATATACGGATGGGGCGTGTTCTGGTAATCCTGGAGCGGGAGGATGGGCAGCTATCATATTATTTCAAGATTACAGAAAAGACATTTATGGTAGAGAAGAAAATACCACAAACAATAAAATGGAGTTAACAGCGGTGATCAATGGGCTGAAAGTATTGAAATTTTCTTGTAATATTAATTTATATACGGATAGTCTTTATGTTAAGCATGGCATAACAGAATGGATAAATAAGTGGAAAATGAATGGCTGGAAAACAAGTAATAAAAAATCAGTAAAAAATATGGAATTGTGGAAAGAGCTAGACAACGTTGCTTCACAACACGAAATTGATTGGAAGTGGGTTAAAGCACACAGTGGCGATAAGTATAATGAGGAGGCTGATAGTTTAGCAAGAAAAGCAATAATCGATGCTTAAAAAAATTACTATATTATTTTCCGTAGCTTTATTATTCATATTGTGCTTCTTTATTTTTTTAAAGCCTTTAGAAATCAATATTAATTATATTGATTTTTATGTTAAACATAAAATATCAAAAATATTTGTTGGCTCAAGCGTTAATATGGAGAATACCTCAGTTGTTTGGCAGAAAGATGGCAAAGATCCGTATTTAGTCATTACGGATTTGGCAATAGCAAACCCTAATTTTACTATAAAAGTTCCTGAGCTTTTTGTACATTTTAAGTTAAGTTCCTTATTTAAAGCTAGCACAAATCTCTCTCAGGTTTCAGCTGATAATGTGCATGTATGTATCAAGAGAGAAGAAACTAATGTTAATCCGCAAAACTCATTAGACCTTTTGGATAATCATTATTTAAGTAGTAACCGCCTTCCTTCGGTGTCATTCCAGCGCGTGACGCTGGAATCTAGAAAAAAAGAAACAAGTAGTCAAGCTACTTGGATGACAAGGACGAGTGCTGGGATGACAGGAAAAAAAGATACTGGGATGACAGGGAAGAATTTCAAGATGACAGAAAGTAGTGCAAAAAATCTATTAAAAACAATAAGGGAATTTTTTTTTGACTTAAATGCGGATTCAAAAATTGAATTTACTAACATCGCTATTGATAAAAGCACAGAAGATGAATTTTTTATTGATAAATTATATATAGGGAAGGGGGAAGATTTTAATGTTTTAGATATTCATGTGAATACAAAAGATGGAAAGGGATTTTTGGATGATTTATCAATTACGATAAAAAATCGCAACAATTTGCTAAATGTGTACGGGACATTTTATGATCTAAAATTGGGACTATTGAGCAAGTTTTCTACATTAGTTAAAAGCTACAATTTGGACAAAAATATAGGATTCAAAGGAAGCTTCTCAGTGAAAATTAATAAAAAGGATGAAATTGTAGATGGAAATATATACGTATTGAATACAGAAAATTATTTGAACAAAAATTTGGCCTTAACTAATGTAAATATAAATTTAACATATAGTGATGGAATTATTAGTGTAAAAAACTTCCATTTTAAGTTAAATGACACGTATCTCTCTTTGATAGGCAAAATGAACTTTAGTACAAGTCATGCTTTGCTTAGAATTAATATTAGTAAGTTTGCTGCAAAGGATTTATGTACTTATATACCAGATAGTGTAGTAAATAGTAAATTTAAAAGCTGGTATTGTGATAATATTGATGGGGATGTTTTAAATACCATTGTAAGTTTCAATGGCAAAATTAACAATTTGGTTGATGACGATCTGTCAGACATTGTAATTGTTGCTGATATAGAAAACGGTAGCGTAAAATTTGATGAAGATTTTGAGCAAGTAAAGGAATTAAAGGGTGATTTGATCATCAAGAATAACGATCTTGAAATTACTGTAAATAGCGCTAAGTTTCAGAATTTCACTGTTAATGGTGGTGATATTGAAATGAAATCTCTAAATAAGGAAGATTCAGTTCTAACCATTAATGGCAAAGCTGTAAGTGATGCGTATGGTTTATATGAGCCTATAAGATTTAAGCTGGATGATGTGGTGAAGGTTGAAAGGGATAAAGTAAGTGGAATGGCAAAATCCGTATTTAATTTTCGCATTTTTAATCTAAATGCTGATGACAAAAAAGTAGACTTCTCAGCAAATTTTCATTCTGAAATTGACAATTTGGCCGTCTATAATGCAAGTCTTGGTAAATATGATATTAAGCTTAGTTTTGGCAGTGACTTTATAGATTTAAATGGTAGTGGTATGGTGAATAACACACAGCTATTATTTGACCTGAAAAGTAGCAATAGGAATGAAAGTTTCGCCTGGAATTTGACCGGAGATTTACCCGCTCAAATATTTAATTTTGATAGTGGCTATGTCAGTGCAAATTTAGAGTCAGTGATAAATCAAGATAAGACGGGGTATGTTAATGGTGATATAGATTTATCAGAATTTGAATCACATTCAAGCTACTTAGGGTGGAAAAATCGCTTTGAAGATCACAATAAAATTTTGTTTTCTACAAGGTTAAAAGGAGCAGGTGAATTGTTAGTAGATAAATTAGACATTGTAGGAAATGACCTAGATATAAAATTCAGCGGAAGAGTAGAAAATGGAAATTTATATTTAAATTCTAGTAGCTTTAAATTGCCTGATAATGATTTTAGTATAGAAATTGAATCAGGTAAGGAGAAAAATGCCATAACTATTTATGGTGAGGAAATTAACTTAAGTGATATTTTAGGCTTGCTTGGCAAAAACAGTAATGGATTAAATAAAGATATAGAGATTAGTATGAATGTTGACAATGTAATTATGAAAGAAGGCATCGTTATCAAAAATACTAAGCTGAATGTAACCTGTACTAAAGGTAATTGCAATGGAAGTCAATTTACAGGGCAGTTTCTGGAAGATAGCAGCAACATACTAGCAGAATACAGTGGAATAGGGCTCGAAATATATGCGGATAATTCAGGTATGCTTTTGCGTTCCTTAGGCATTAGTAAATCAATTAAAAACGGCAAATTGTCTTTTTATCTCTCTCCTCAGAGAGAAAGTGGAGAACATTATGGTACGTTATCCATTAGCAATTTCTACATCAAAGATGCTCCACTACTTACTACTTTATTGTCGATGTCTTCATTGCCTGGCATTGTAAATGCCATAAAAAATGAAGGTGTATACTTTTACAAATGTAATGCACCTTTTTCATACAAAGATGGCACTATTGAAATTGAAGAATCTTGGCTTGAAGGGGCGGAGTTAGGTATTAGCACTGGTGGTAAGCTCGATATTAGAAATTATAAATTCCAGGTTGCAGGACAAGTAATACCAGCATATTTAATTAATAAATCTTTGTTAAAAATTCCTATAATTGGAAAACTTCTTACTGGTGGGAAAAGTAGGGGAATCGTTTCAATAGACTATAAAGCAAGTGGTGATGACAAAAACAATAACGTATCTGTTGATCTTATCTCTTCGCTAACTCCAAACCTATTAAAGAGGTTATTGGGAGTGTTTGATCGCATTATGACAAAAACTAACGAAAGTGGCTTAAAAGGTGGTGTGAAAAAGAAATTTGGTTCGATATGACCAAAAGGGAAGTTATTTAACAAAATTATGGACAAAAATGCAAGAATTTCAGAATGATCTACCTGGTTTTTTATTTAGTTGTTTAAGTAATACCACTCCCTTTAACCTCTCTATATTTGCTGAACAACTAAAAAGGGTAGGGGGGTGGTTGTAAATTGTATCTGTTCAGCAGAGTGGCAAAATAAGGTAGACGAGAAAAGACAACTATAGGAACAAATGGGTGTCATGCCAGTGCGTGACACTGGTTTCCATCCAAAAGGGTGTCATTCCAGTGTCAGCTACTTTCATGACATCGTTTACTATGTGCCATATTGTAATGTTCGTACAGTTGTGGAATGAATCGCGGTATGACGTGTTGCTTGGGTCAGCTATAGTATAAATATACTAGGGGTTATAGTTTTCTTATGCTGCCTTTTTGTTATTAGACAACCACAATATAAAGGAGTGAAACGGATGCAAACAGTAGTGCATTTCTGCACCAAACGTATTACCTTTAACGAATAGTAAAATGTGAGATTTTTTGGAACTACCGTGGAGCAACTGCTCCACGGTTTCATTCTACTTAGAATCCACCCATGCCACTCATTTCTCCTGCACCCATAGGAGATGAAGCATTTTCTTTGCTTGGTACATCAACTATCATAGATTCAGTAGTTATCAGCACACTCGCAACAGATACCGCTGTTTCAAAAGCAATACGCACCACTTTTGCTGGATCAATCACACCAGCTGTAAATGCATTAGCGTAATTCATAGCCTCAACGTTGTATATAAGCTCTTTATCATTCTGCTTAATCAAATAGTCAATTATAACAGCAGATTCAAGACCAGCATTTTTGACTAACCTTCTAATTGGAGCACTGAGAACTTTCTTGATAATGTTTATGCCTATTTGTTCCTCGTCACTTGCACCTTTTAATTTGTCGAGAACAGATGAAGCATAAAGAAGCGCAACCCCACCACCTGGAACTATACCTTCTTCAATTGCAGCTCTTGTTGCATGCAGCGCATCTTCGACTCTATCTCTACGTTCTTTAACTTCCACTTCAGTTGCTCCACCAACTTTGAGCACAGCAACGCCACCTGATAATTTCGCTAAACGTTCTCTTAGCTTTTCTTTATCATAATCAGAAGTTGAAGTTTCAATTTGAGATTTAATCTGCTCGATTCTAGCTTTCACACTGTCAGAATCGCTATTTTCGCTGACAACTGTGGTATTATCTTTAGTAATTTTAACATTTTTAGCCGTACCAAGATCATCAAGCGTGAGATCTTCCATCTTGATTCCAAGTTCATCTTTTATGACGTACTTAGCACCAGTTAAAGTTGCTATGTCTTCGAGCATCTCCTTTCTTCTGTCACCAAAACCTGGAGCTTTTACTGCAGCAACTTTTAAACCACCACGCAATTTATTGATAACTAAAGTGCTTAATGCTTCACCTTCGATATCCTCTGCAATAATAACCAAAGGTTTACCAGATTTAACAATAGCTTCAAGAATAGGAAGTAAAGGTTGAATAATATTTAATTTTTTCTCTGTAATTAATAGATAAGGATTATCAAGCTCCACGATCATTTTTTCATTATTTGTAATAAAATACGGAGAGAGATAACCGCGATCAAATTGCATGCCAGTAGTCAGCTCAACTTCTAACTCTTTTGAACCTTTACTCTCTTCAACAGTTATTACACCCTCTTTTCCAACTTTTTTCACGGAATCAGCGATACTGTTACCTATATCCTTATCACCATTTGCAGAGATTATTGCAACTTGTGCCACTTCGTCTATTTTCTCTAGAGAAATTGTACGAGACATTGACGCAATTTCCTTTAATATTACATCTTTTGCCTTCTGTATTCCGTTTTTAATACCAACACGATCGTTTCCAGCAGCAATTGATTTTGAAGCTTCCATTATCATGTTGCTAGTTAGTATTGAGCACGTTGTTGTACCATCACCAACTTTATCGTTACATTGAGAACAACTCTGTGCAAAGATGCTTGCTATCGCAGCGTTTAATGGTTTTTCAGGCTTG
The DNA here is from genome assembly GCF_028981765.1 of Wolbachia endosymbiont of Drosophila seguyi. NCBI lineage: Bacteria > Pseudomonadati > Pseudomonadota > Alphaproteobacteria > Rickettsiales > Anaplasmataceae > Wolbachia > Wolbachia endosymbiont of Drosophila seguyi. Next base: position 1,665 of record NZ_JAPQLM010000166.1, on the reverse strand, counting down.
ATACCCTTCATCACCTTATAACCATCTTTTGTAATTTCTGGTGCTCCATAGGGCTTATTAATCCCTACTGTTTTTCCTCTAGGTCCTGCAGTTATTGCTACCGTTGAATCCACTATTGCTGCAACTTCACGAAAGGCTTCTTGCAACTGCTCACCTGATACTACTACATTAGTCATTTTTATCACCTCTTGTTAATAAAAAATTTAGAAAACTACAATAAAATCATTTACAATGCGCTATGTTGCGCTTTGTTTCAGTTTAGTAAAATAAAGACTGCTACTTAATGACAGCAAGTATATCGGACTCTTTCATCACGATAAGCTTCTCATTATTATGTTCTATTTCTGTACCAGCCCATTGGCGATAGAACACTTTATCACCAGCTTTCACAGTTAAAGTTACGCGTTCGCCACTTGAATTGCGTGAACCTTCACCAATTGCTATAACTTCACCTTTAGTAGGTTTCTTTTCAGCACTTGATGGAAGCACAATTCCACCTTGCTTTTCTTCGCTAATAGGCTTGATCAGCACGCTATCATCTAATACATTTAAACTTATACTTGACATTTGTTTTTCCTCATCAACAAATTAACTTATGAGTTTATATATATATACTCGTAAGTTAGATTTCAAGGGCTGGAGCTTGTAAAATATGCACGCCAAAAGCAGTTTCTAAAAGAGCCTAATGTTATATAATAAAATTTAGATTTATTTATAGAGATTTCATGAGTTATATACCATTTTTAAGTCGTGGTGTGATAGTGCTATATGGGCCTGACACTAGAGATTTTCTGCAGGGTATTATAACCAATGATATTAATAAGTTGGATAGCCAAAAAGCCATTTACTCTTTATTGCTTAGCCCTCAGGGAAAATATCTATATGATTTTTTTCTTATTGAATATGGTAAATACACCCTCTTGGAGTGCGAAAACATGCACTTGCAGCAAATAATCGAGAAACTAGATTTACTTAAAACTTATTTGAGGGTAAAGATTAAAGACGTTAGTGCACTATATAAGGTTGGGGTTTTGTTTAATACTAAGTTGGCGGAGTGTAGTAGTAAGTCACAAGTTATTTTTCAAGATCCAAGGCACAAGCTGCTAGGAATGAGGATCATACATAAAGATGAAATGAAAGAGCCGGTTGGGGATTTTACTCAGTATGAAAAAGTCAGAATTCAAAATCTCGTTCCAGATGGAGCGAAAGATATGGTGCAGAATTCATCGTTTCCGCTGCAATTTTTAATCGATAAAGTAAACGGTATAAGCTTTAATAAGGGGTGTTATATAGGTCAGGAAGTTGTAAATCGAATGAGCAGACAAGAAATATTCAGAAGAAAACTTTACCTTGTTGAGGGGGATAACGCACTTCCAGATATTGGCACTAAAGTGACAAATGAAAACAATGAGGAAATAGGGGAACTGCGCTCTAGTGTAGACAACATTGGATTTGCATTGCTTAATACTGGAAAGAGCCATGCAAATTTATATGCTGGTGGGGTCAAGTGCGTTAAGACGTTGAAGTCTTAAGGTAGCCCATATAGAAACGAAAAACTTGCTTGACAAACTCCGCCAGCCCCCTTATCATGGCATTGAAGGTATTCAGTTATCTTCATCTGTGCAGATTAAACAGCAAGAAAACAACGTAGTTGGCGTCTTATTT
>NZ_JAPQLM010000165.1:0-2558 GCF_028981765.1 Wolbachia endosymbiont of Drosophila seguyi | reverse complement strand
AGTTGGCGTTTTTTTATGTTTTAAATGCTTTATAAGCGCATTTTAGCTTATATTAGGTAAAAACCTAGAAATTTTATAAAGACATAAGGTGCACATAGTGCAAAAAATTAAACATGAGACGCCAGATACGTGAGTTTTTTTGTCATTTAATCTGCACAGAGAAGATAAATAAATAGCTTCAGTTTCATGATAAGGGGGCTGGCGAGGTTTGTCAAGGAATTTTTATGCAAGAGATCTATTGAAATGCCCCTGTAAAATTATACTATTAATTAGTACACTATAAATTTAAAATTATAGATATGTTAAGCAGATTGGTAATTTTGCTATTAGTTTTTATACTTCCTTTTTCTTCATACTCATACCAGTTTAGAACCAAAGCAAAGCAAGCAGTAGTCTTAGATTTAGCTTCAGACTCATTCATTTTTGACCATAATTCTGATGAAAAAATGGCCCCATCTTCAATGAGCAAGCTAATGACTTTATATATAGCCTTCGATTATCTAAAAGCTGGAATAATACACATGGAGGATAAATTTCGAGTAAGTAGAAAAGCGTGGGAAAGGAGAGGCTCTTCTATGTTTTTGAAAGAAGGTCAATCCGTTACGGTGAGGGAATTACTTGAAGGAATTACAATAGTCTCAGGCAATGATGCCTGCATAACACTAGCTGAGGGCATTGCAGGATCAGAAGAGAATTTTGTGGCTGAAATGAATGAAGTTGCACAAAATTTGAATCTGAATGACAGTCATTTTGTCAACTCAAGCGGGTGGCCAGATGAAGATCATTTTATGAACGCAAAAGACTTGGTAATGCTGGCAAAAAGGATTTTCACCGATTTTCCTGAATATTATGATTTATTTTCCGAACAATATTTGACATATAATGAAATTGTACAAAAGAATAAGAATCTTCTACTTTTTCACGATATTGGGGTTGATGGCTTAAAAACCGGTTATACAAATGCTGGTGGTTACGGCATTGTAGCATCTGCAAAACGAAATGATAGGAGAATTTTTGCTGTCGTAAATGGTTTAAACACTGAGAAAGAGCGAATAGAAGAAGCAAAAAGATTGATACAATACTCCTTAAATCATTTTAACACTAAGAAAATATTCGTTAAAGACAGCGTAGTTGAGGAAGTAAATGTTCTCTATGGAAAAGATAGAAAAGTGCCTATTACAGTTGCAAACGATGTTACCATAACTTACAACCGCAAATTGCATGACCAAATTAAGGTGCGTATTGAATATAAAGATATTATACCTGCACCCATTAAAAAAGGTCAAGAAGTGGGCAAAGTTTTTGTAGAAATACCAGGTATTGAGCAACAAACTACACCACTTTATGCAGCAAATGACGTGCAGGAATTGAATTTCGTAGAAAAGTTTTTTAGGATGTTGTTTTAAGTTTGATATTAAAGCAATTCCGAAAGAGAGATCTGTTGCACTTTAGTGTAGTTTTAACTAACAATTTCTGTTACAATACAAGATTGAAATGTTACGAAAATGTGCTGGTTGTATTTGTTGCTGTCTAGTATCCTAGAGATACTGTGGGCTGTAACGCTAAAGTTTAGTAACAGTTTTACTAAAGTTGTGCCTTCGATTGCAACATTGGTAATTATGATCATTAGCATTTACTTTTTATCTCTTGCAGCATGCTTTCTACCTATTAGGGTATGCTATGCAGTTTCCTCTGGAATATGCATAATTGGAATAACTATAATTGGTGCAACCACTTTCACAGAGAATATTAATTTGTCTCAAGTTTTATGTATCGTTTTAATTGTAATAGGAAGCATAGGGCTAAAGCTCTCTATTTAAACCTAAAAATTTATGCATGAATTGGATATATTTACTCTTATCGTCACTAATTGAAGTGTTCTGGGTCATAACACTTAAGCATAGTTATGGATTTACTCATCTCGTACCATCAATAATTAGCATACTCTCCATGGCTCTTAGTACATATTTACTTTCGCTCGCTACACGTTCTATACCTATCGGAGTATGCTATGCAATTTGGACTGGAGTGGGCGCTATAGGAGCTTCGATACTTGGAGTTTACCTATTTGATGAACCAGTTAATTTATTCGAAGTAATATGCTTTATTTTAGTTACATTCGGGATTATAGGATTAAAATTGTTTGATACTGCAAAACAAACTGTTGATAAAATGGAATAAAAGATCCCACTGGGATGAAAGAAGCAGATACTCCATATTGTCATGCAAATTGGAATCCAGACTTTTTTCTATATAGCATGGTGAAGACGGGAAACCGTAACCGTTTACACAATGGCGTCAACTTAAGGAAAAATGTCAGAGATTGTGTATAAAATTTCTCTCCAAATTTTTTATCATTAAATTATCCAAAGAGTGCAAGGGACAGCACTTTTGTTTCTGTTTTATTTCAACAAAGAAGTCTAAAATGTGTCCTTTTTAGGTGAAATATGCAAAAAGGAAAAAACCTTATTCTACAAATTAAAAATATAATATACTCGAAAACTTTTCAGAAAATCCATTGTGTTGAGTTTTACACGAACAAGAAAACTTCCTTTTTC
>NZ_JAPQLM010000164.1:0-4694 GCF_028981765.1 Wolbachia endosymbiont of Drosophila seguyi | reverse complement strand
CAGGTAAAGGATAATGGAGAAAGCGAATGCCATTTTGTAACGAAATGGATAGAATTTGTAACATTAATTCGCGTGAAAACGAGCAGACTTCCATTTGGTCCCTCATGACAAGAAACTTTGTTAACCACTTAAGGTAGGAAAGCAGATGATTACAAGTACAACTGTAAGTGCACCTACCAATAACTCCGAAGCATGGAACCAGTTACCCTGGAAGAAATGCCAAAAAGTTGTTATGAGGCTACAGAGGCGTATTGTTAAGGCTGTCCAACAAGGCAGATGGGGTAAGGTGAAAACTTTACAACACCTTCTCACACGCTCTTTTAGCGGCAAAGCTTTGGCGGTTAAGAGAGTAACTGAAAACCAAGGAAAAAACACAGCAGGTGTAGATCGTCAAATATGGTCAACTTGCAACACAAAATTTCAAGGAATAAAGCTATTAAAACAAAGAGGATACAAACCTTCTCCGCTAAAACGGATATACATCAGTAAGTCTAATGGCAAAAGAAGACCTCTTGGAATCCCTACGATAAAAGATAGAGCCATGCAAGCATTATACTTGTTTGCTTTGGAACCGATAGCTGAAACGATCAGTGATCGTCACTCTTATGGTTTTAGACCAAAAAGATCCTGCGCAGACGCTACTGTGGCTTGTCACTTGTTACTGGCAAGCCGTAACCAACTACAATGGATACTCGAAGGTGATATTAAAGGGTGTTTTGATAACATTAACCATGAATGGCTCATGAAGCATATTCCTATGGAGAAGAAAATTCTTCATAGCTGGTTAAAAGCTGGCTTCCTAGAATCAAAAACTCTGTATTCCACAACTGCAGGTACCCCACAAGGTAGTATCATCTCTCCAATACTAGCAAATCTAGCCCTAAATGGACTTGAAAAATCATTGGAAAGTCAATTTGGTAAACTTGGCAGTAAAAGAAGAAGCAAAATCAGAAGTGGAGTAAATGTAATCAGGTACGCAGATGACTTTATCATTTCAGGAATCACACGTGAAGTACTGGAAAATGAAGTAAAACCTCTAGTATCGTCCTTTCTTCAGGAGAGAGGTCTTATCCTTTCCGAAGAGAAAACAAAAATTACATCTATTACAACAGGGTTTGACTTTCTTGGTTGTAATGTACGCAGGTATAATAAGAAGTTAATTATAAAACCTTCAAAAGAAAGTATTAAGAAACTTCTTAATAAAGCACGTACATTGATAAAGGCAAACATAGCGAACACTCAGGCCGTACTAATCAAGTTGCTCAATTCCCTATTAAGGGGATGGGGAAATTACTACAGCCATGTGTGTGCGAAAAGAGCTTTTAACAAAATAGACCATGAAATTATGTGTGCTCTATGGAAATGGGCAAAGAAAAGACATCCTCGTAAAGGATTACGTTGGATAAAGAATCGTTACTTCAAGGTAATGAAACAACGCCAATGGGTCTTTGCTGCACCCATATGCAAGAACAAACCGAAAGAGATAAGGTATTTAAGACTGCTTAGGTTGATTGATATACCTATCAGACGACATGTTAAAATCAGGGCGGATGCAAATCCACTTGACTTAAAATGGAAAAAGTATTTTGATGAAAGAGTGAAACAAACAAAAATGTTAGCAAGCTCTTTCTCAAGAGAAGGTTCTCTACTGTTGGTGTCACCATTAAGAATGATGTTTTCTGAGGAATCATGAAGGACAAGCCGGTTCGAGAAAAGAAGGACTTAGATAAGGGGCTCAAGCGTAGTGTGGGGAAACCTGCATGCTGCGTTTCTAAGGGAGGGAGTAGTAGCAATACTACTTCCTTACCTAACCAATGATTATAGGTTTTCTGTGCATAATGACACATAACACCCAGCGGTCTTGTTACCTCATGATTATCAATATAATGAGAGCAGCCACCATGAAATACCAGTGGCAAATGTCTGTGACCATATAATTCCTTAGTTTCAAGAATCTCTTCATTCGTAAAGCGATAAAAAGTTATGCCACCATCTTTTTTTAAATACAAATCAGTAACTTCAATATAAGGAACAGTATCTTTATCTTTAAATTCCAGCTTTGCAATTTTAGCAGGGGAAAAACCCATTTTTTCCAAGCTAGTTTTATATAAGCGATGAATAATACCACAGTAACGTCCATCACCCTTATGTGGCTCATTACTATGTGGATCGAAGAAGAAACTTTCAGTACCGTTTATTGCCCTGATTTTAAAGGTCAATTCATCATCTTCGATATCTTCGTTATTGTAACCAAAACCAACATAAAGCGCAGAATATCCTCCTATTATTGCTTCTTTTAATGCTTTGCTATATTCCACATAGTGATCTTGACTAAAGATCAGATCCGTGATATGATTATGCATCAATTGCATAATCTCCGGATCTTTGCTCTCACCATTAACCTTAAGCTCCAAGTCATACCTTTTGCCGCGTACAGTGTTTAAAATCTTCTCAGCCATCGCAAATGTGACGTTGAAAACTATCGGTTCTGCATCAATATTTAGCAGCTCTCGCTGTTCATTTTCAGTATATTGCTGCCCCATGATCACGAACTTATGCTGCCGCCGTGCCTGCTCGATATTTTGACTCCAATAATCAAACCAACTATTGCGCAGTCTCATTAAGTACTCTAGCTTAGTCATTTCCTTTTACCCGTCCACGAAGAGCTACTTTACCACCACTCATAGCTGCTTTTTTAAGCATTTCTAAGATGAAACCACTTTGTTCTTCGATAATCTTGCCTTGCAAAGCAGATAGTAGTTCTCGTGTTACTGGATCTTTGGCAGAACCAAAAGAATATTGGGCAAATAACTTAGCAATTTTGCCATCTGCAAATCCATTGAGACCTATTTGTGCTAAGACTTCTTTTATAGCTCCTCCAGATAAATGACCAAACCATCCTGTTTTATTAGCAAACTCTGTCAATTTTTCTGAAGCAACAGGTGCTATAAACTTATTTCTAATAGCGTCAGCATTTTCTAACAAAAAACCTCTAATTACTTGGTCCTTAGTAAATACTCCGTTGTCAATAGCAATCTTTTCAGGTAATTCACCAAATACTTCAGCTACTTTTCTAACGTTCCCTTTCTCTAAGGCACTACTCGCACCGCTTAGTAGCCCCATTGTTTTACTGACATTGGCACGCAGCGGTAAAAAGTGTTCTTCTAGTTTGCTTACAACATCTCTGATCTGATTTTCTGGTACATCATATTTTTTGGCTAAATTTCGAGAAGATTCCCTGAGTCCTGATAATATATCGGCAAATTCTTTGGATGTATAATTTCCATCTTTACTAGAAAACTTCTTTGCTAAATCCTTAGCAACAATTCTTTGAAAAGGATTGTTAGTTTCCTTAGTAGCACTCTTTAAGAACTTTCCTACATCATTTACTTTAATATCTGGTACGTCTTTTATTGCAGTATCAAAACCACGACTAACTACATTGCGTACAGGTTCTCTACCCTGTTTAAACAGACCTGTTACTGCTTTTCCACCTTTAGCTACCACATTACCCAGCCCATGAGCTGCGAGAATCAAAGCTGCATCTTCTTTTGTATCAGTAAACGCATTAGAGAGCGCATTTGGATCACCTGCCATTCCTCTTTCAGCAGCAGTTCCAGCATATGCTCCTACCAAACCTCCAAGACTGCCTCCTATAAACATCCCAATAGGTCCTAAAGGTGCCCCAAGCGTAGCTCCTATTGCAACAGCCGGAATATCCGCTATCATCTGTAACCCCAGTTCTCGAAAAAAGTTTTTCTTTATCTCCGGTGGTTCATTAATAATCTCAGGATTACCTGAAAACTTAATTAAAGTATCAAGTTCATCATCACTTAAGCCTTCAATCTGACTATCAAGTTTTCTCGTAGCTTCTTCCTTCACGGTTGCCTGTATCTGTGGATCTTGCATTAGCTGACCAAGCTGTGTCTCATTTAGCCCTCTAATTTTCTTCTGAATATCCCCAGCACGGGCATCAAGCTTTTCCCTCGTTTCATCAAAAAACTTCCTCCAACTCTTGGCTGAGAGTTTATTGACATCGAACTTTTCTTTGAAAGCCTCCACTGAATACTTATTTATAGGCAAACCCTCAATCTGCATAATTGCAGGTAAAAGCTCGCCTTCTAGGTAACGGCCAAACTCATTGCGAGCATTGACTTTAGATTCATCTCTAAAAAGATCCATAACTGAATTAATTTTATCACCATAGAGTAGCCTGGAAAATCTAGAATCAGGCAAAGCACCTTCCGCAGCACCCAGCTTCTCATAAGCTAAATCTATCGCTCTTTGATATCTTGGTACATTTGAAATGTACTCTTTTTTATCAGGTAATAACTCCTGAGCTTTAAGTTGTTGTTCCATGTGTTGCTTTTGGAATTCCTCAAAGCGTTTTCGTTCCAAAAGTCTTTGCTCATATTTACCCTCGAGCGCTCCTTTACCAAGACCACTAAGTAACCCTAACATCTTCCACTACCTTCAAAGTCTCCCCTATACTCATCAACAATACCATCGACCATTTCTTGGCTTCTTGATAAGTTGTTATCACTTTTTAACTTATCCTGAGCAAAGACTAGATGCTTCAGCTCACCACCATCAATCTCATCACAAAGTCCTAAGCCTAATTTAAGTATTAGAGGTTGTCCGGAAACAAGTAAAAGGCTATAATATCTGAAATTTTAGTACGGGGTAAAGATGAG
>NZ_JAPQLM010000163.1:125-5964 GCF_028981765.1 Wolbachia endosymbiont of Drosophila seguyi | reverse complement strand
CTTCTTTTTTATTGTTTTTAGGTTTTTCTTGCTCAACCATTTCTCCACCGATCTCTTTTATTTTTAGTATCAACGACTCTGGTACATACATGTCAATTACTTCTTCTGCTGTCACAAATAAAGCCTGATAAGAGTGTGAATTTATTATCCAATTAGGCAATATGTCTTCTGCTTCTATTTTATACTCTCCCTCTTTTTTGTCATATACTGTATAGCAATATAAGTGCACAGCAAAAAATAATACATAAGAGAGCAATATTCCTTTAAGCACTCCGAGAAAGATTCCAGTAACTCTATCGATAAACCCCAACCTTATGGGTGATAATATGTACATTAGCCAGTTATTTATTATCATGAATATAAGATTAAGTATAATAAATACAGAGATTGTAGAAAGTATGTTTAGTGTAACTTTAGAATCAAAATATTTACTATAATTTGGAGCGAAAAAATCATAGTGATTAGCTGTCAGAAAGACCGATAAAAATAGAAACATTAGTGCGCATAGCTCTTTTATAAAGCCTCTAGTTACCGAGATTATTACGCATAGAACAACAATGAAGATAATTAGGCTATCGAAAAGCATGTTTTATATCTATATGGTTTTCAAGATATAATAGTTGTAAATAACAAGGTTGTAAAATTAATTGTATTGATGCTGCATCAATTGATCTAAATACCTAGCGATCATGTCAATTTCTAAATTCAAATAATCATTTACTTTGTTGTACTGAAAAGTTGTATTTTCCCATGTATAGGGAGTGATATTTACTGTAAATTCCTGATTAATAACTGAATTCACTGTGAGGGAAACCCCATCTAGTGTAACGGAGCTTTTTTTTGCAACAAATTTAATTAATTCTTGTGGGCACGATAGTTTGATTTCATGAGAATCTAAATTTTGATTAATTGTTAAAAATTTTACTATCCCATCAACATGACCCTGAACCAGGTGGCCATCGATCTTATCGCTTAATCTCATTGCTTGTTCGAGATTTATTTTTTTTCCTATTCTCCACGTATTTAAGTTAGCAACCTTCATAGTTTCTTGAGATGCTTGGACTGTAAATGTATCGCTCATTATATCAACAACAGTTAAACACACACCAGAGCAAGCTATTGAATCTCCTTCATTTATAGAGGATAAATTTTGTGTCTTGATATGGAAAATTTGATCAGAGTTGGAGTGAGTGGTAGTATCAGTTATAGTCCCGATATCCGTGATAATTCCTTTAAACATATGGTGAAAATAAATAATTTTACCATGAAAAATTTTTTACAACAACTTATTTCTATTTTGTTATAGTTAAAGTAATTCTGGTTTACCGACAATTTAAAAAACGACAAATTCGTCATCCCGCTACGTGTTAGCGGGATCTAGAGATACCGTGACGGTATGACGTAGGAAAACTGAGCCTGCACTAGCTATAGGCGCGAGAAAGGGGATCGTTTTCACTTACTTGTTCAATAGATTCTATAGAATATTCAGAATATATGAAATAAGCCAAACTCAGAACACATAATGCAGTTAATATTGGTAACCCTATGTTCAATGCTAGCCCAATACTTTCTCTTTTTTCTGGTGGCACTAATCCTTTTAACATTGACACTTTTCCTAACGGAAAATGCCATAAGCAAAGTGTTGATGCAGATGCTACTATTATAAATAGACAAAAATAAGCCTTTTTTGAGGAAAATACAGTTTTTAATGATGATTTGAGTGTAATGTTAGTAGGTGGTAGAGTTTTAGCTTCATTTGTTGCTGGTGAAAGATCTTTAATTGGTAAAGGGTTTGTAGATTTATGAGGAGTATTTTCATGTTGTGGAGAAGGTTGTTGTATATAAACACCTGAAACTAATTTAAGCAATTGCTCTTTTTTTCTATATACTTGTTTTTGTAAATATTCTTTACCTAAAAGTGAGTTACTAAGAGGTTGTGGCCTTTCGAGTATCTGTAATACTTCTGATATCTCGCCTGGCTCTAATATTGCATGTAATTGTTTATCTTGAAAGTAAACAATATTGAATACTGAGCTGAAAATATTGCAAAATGTTTCTGGATCTTGATTTTTGTATCCACTCATCACTTCAATAAATATTTTATCGAGTTTTTTCCCCCTGTGCTCAATTTGGTTATCTATCATAGCTACTCTAGCATCATTTTGTGCTTGTTTTATGGCTAATGGTTTTTCTTTCTCTGATAGTTCTTTGGTCTGCTTTTTTGACTTCTTTTTTCTGTTAGCCTTAAAATACTCTGTGTGCGAAGTAGTTTGACCTACATTCTGTTCTGCTTCTTGAGGTATTGGATTTTCTATACTACCCCCTGTCATCCGAGTAGCTTGACTACTTGGATCCATGTTTCTTTTTTCCTGGTCAAACGCTGGAATAACACCAAATGGTATATTGTTGCTCTGTATAGAAAATTTTGGCAATTGTTGGGAAAAGAATTGTGACGTATTAAAAAAATTGGGTAGACAGAAAAAAGATCTAAACCAGAAAACGTTTTCATGCATTGCAGCAACTACTATCGAAACACGTGTAACTTGTTTTCCATTATTTGTTACATCGAAGCCAAATGAGCCTGTAACTGGTACGATTTGTTTATTTTGTGCATTTTTTTGGTTAGTTTCACTCTGTTCTTTTTTGTCTTCATTTTCAGTTTTTTCTGCATGTTGTAGCTTTTCATTTAGAAATAACTCGATTTGGTACAAGTTGTCCAGGTTAATGTTTTCAACGTCTGTTTGTAGCGTTATCGTTGTGCCCTGCAGAAGGATTTGAGGCGGAGCACTATTTACGAATTCTTCTACAGTTTTATAACTGTTAGTTTTACAGTAGTTATTATATAGTTCACTGCTTTCTTTGGGCACTTTTATGTTGGCTGTAAAATTTTTTTTCCCGGGAAAGGCAGATTTTGAAAAAATTAATTAAAGAGTTTATTCGAAATAATCTTATATTAAAGGTGTCTTTATCTGTTGCTGTTAGCTCAAATGAAAATTCTTGTATATTACTTTCAATACTTCTCGAGCGAATAGTACTGATCTTAATTGTTTCGCTAGAAAATGCTTTACTTATGTTTCTGGATTTTTCCTTAAAGAGCTTAGGTAAATCCTCTATTTTATACTTATTCTTAGTTTCAGTATTACTGTTGTGCATAGTTGATACAGCAAATTCATCAACGCAAAGGTAAATAAAAAAGATTAATCAGTCAATAAATTAATAATCAGAATAGGGCAATTTTTCGGATTGTTGATGATATTTAAAATTTCACTATAATGAAAGTTTAAGCCAGCGTTTTTAAGATGAATAAAGAGTTATTAGATGACATACTTTCACTTGAAGATAAAGCAGTTTCCGAAATTGAGAATGCTTCTTCTTTACAAGATTTAGAAAAAGTTAGGCTATCGTATTTGGGAAAAAAGGGTGTAATTAAAGCTTATTTTGACAACTTAAAAGAGATAGAAGACGCAGGAAAAAAGCGCAATTTAGGCGAAGTTATCAACGTTTTACGTAATAAGCTAGATCAGCTTATAATGAATAAGGAGAATATACTAAAAGCCGAAGAAGTTAACTTTAAATTGCAGAACGAGGCAGTTGATATCACGTTGTCTGCGAGGCCAGAAAAAATTGGCAAGGTCCATCCACTCAGTAAGGTTCTAAATGAAGTAAAGCTTATTTTTGCACATATGGGTTTTAAGGCAGTTGATGGCCCTGACATTGAAGATGAATTTCATGTATTTGATGCACTGAATACTCCAAGTCATCATCCTGCACGAGAGGAGCAAGATACCTTCTACTTAAAGAATAAAATAGATGATAAAAGAATGGTACTGCGCACTCACACCTCATCTGTACAGATTAGAACCATGGAAAAAACAAAAAAATTCCCAATTAAAATAGTAGCCGCAGGTAGAGTATACAGAAACGACTTTGATGCAACTCACACCCCTATGTTCCATCAAATAGAGGGGTTATATGTCGATGAGAATGTCAATATGGGCCAGTTAAAATTTACTATTCATCACTTCCTTAATAAGTTCTTTGGCGATAAAGGGCTGAAGATACGTTTTCGTAATAGTTTTTTCCCTTTTACCGAGCCTTCTGCGGAAGTGGACATAAGTTATAAAGGTAGTAAATGGATAGAAGTACTGGGATGCGGTATGACGCATCCAAATGTATTTCAAAATGTTGGAATAGACCATACTAAATACAACGGTTTTGCGTTTGGCATTGGTATAGAAAGGCTTGCAATGCTAAAATATCAAATTAGCGACTTGAGGAGCTTTTATGACAACAAAATCAGCTGGCTTGATCATTACGGTTTTCATTTTTCATCTTTAAGATAAGTGATAAGTAAAACTCATACGTTCGTTATACTTGCTTCAGGGCATGGCAGGCGGATGAATTCAGATTTGCCTAAGGTCCTACACAAAATAGGCAGTTTTTCCATGCTCCAGCATGTCATTTACAATGCAAAACAGTTAAATCCTGAAAATATTGCTGTTGTAGTTGATCAGCCTTTAATTGAAAGACTAAAGTGTTTTAAGGATATACAGTTAATTACACAAGAATTAACACTTGGCACGGGAGATGCGGTCAAAACTGCGATGAGAAACCTAAGAGAATTGCCAGATTCAAGCATAGTTGTTGTGCAGTATGGGGATACTCCGCTCATAAAAAGCAGCACAATAACTAAAATGATTAGTTATTTAGAAGGCAAGGCTCTAGTTTGCCTAGGTTTTAGGACAAGCAATAAAGAATACGGTAGGTTAATTATTGAGAATGGTTCCTTAAGAGAAATCGTAGAAGCAAAGAGTGATAAAAATAATCATGAAGAATTTCTTGCAAATGCTGGAATAATGGTTGCATGTGCAAAGAATTTACGTGAATTGGTGGAGAAAATAGAGTGCAATAGCTCAATTCATGAATATTACTTGACCGATATAGTTTCCATTGCAGTGAAGAGTAATTTAAATGTCGGTTACGTTATTACCGGTGGAGAAGAAGCAACGGGAATAAATAACAGAAATGACCTTATAAAAGCTGAGTTTTACTTTCAAGAAAATAAAAGAAAAATTTTTACCGACTCCGGAGTAACGCTTGTTGCACCAGAGACTGTTTTCTTTTCTCTTGATACGCAAATTGCCAGAGATTCAGTTATTTACCCATATGTTTTTTTCGGTACTGGAGTGAAAATAGAGTCTGGTGCGAAAATACTGCCATTTTCGCATTTAGAAAACTGCTTAATTAAAAGTAATGCTGAGGTCGGTCCATTTACCAGAATACGCGGAAACACAACAATTGGTAATAAGGCAAAAATAGGAAATTTTGTGGAAGTGAAAACAAGTGAAGTTGGTCAAAACACTAGAATAAAACACTTAAGTTATATAGGAAATGCTAAAGTAGGGCAGGAGAGTAATATAGGAGCAGGCACTATTGTTTGTAATTATGATGGGAAAAATAAACATGAAACGAATATAGGGAGCAATTGCTTTGTTGGCGCCAATAGCTCACTAATTGCGCCGCTTAATATTCATGATGAATCTGTAATTGCAGCAGGTAGTGTTATAGTTGAGGATGTACCAGAAAAAAGCCTTGCAATAGCAAGAGAAAAGCAAGTAACTAAGAGAATAAAGTAGTCTAATTTAATTATGTTGTTGTGTCATTTTTAATATTAGACTTCTTGCATAACCATATAACAAACTTTTATTGGGAATAGAAACAAAAAAACTTCCTTGACAAACTCCGCCAGCCCCCTTATCATCACAGTGAAGCTATTGTATTTGCTTTCGCCAATCTGCAGATTAAAAGGTAAGGATTACTTAATGTATCGGCGTCTTAT
>NZ_JAPQLM010000163.1:0-105 GCF_028981765.1 Wolbachia endosymbiont of Drosophila seguyi | reverse complement strand
TAGATACTGTATGTCTTTACAAAACTTCATCTACATCTAGATTTTTATCTAAATAAGCTGAACGCGCTTATAAAGCGTTACAAGACATCAAAAAATGCCAATACT
>NZ_JAPQLM010000162.1:0-11072 GCF_028981765.1 Wolbachia endosymbiont of Drosophila seguyi | reverse complement strand
CTAGCTATGAGTAGGGTTATGTTAAAGAGGGAATATGCTTGAATTTACTAGTTTCCGGACAACCTCTCATGTTTCTACTATGTTGATCATAAGCAAAAACTGATCTTAATACTTTAAACGGTGGAGGATTGATGATGCACTTACCACACGTATAAATATTGTCTGAGATTACTACGCCACAAACATTGCAGTAATGCTTAGTTAGAAAATTGATTTTTTTGTTGCATTCACTACACAGATTAAGATTTTCATCAATGATACATTCGCAACTTACGCATACGCTTGGAAATATGAGATTTGTAGCTTTTTTTAGTAAGAGAAGGTTCACAACTCATTAAATATATTATAAAATAATTTATATAGTATAGCTAAAGTAACTTAAGCTTACACTCTTTCACTTTTTATTCCATTTCAATATAGTTCAAACTGAGCCACTGCTGGGTGCTGTAGCTAGTGCAAGTCAGGTTTTCCTACGTCATACCGCCGCGGTATCTCTAGATCCCGCTAACAAGCAGCGGGATGACGAATTTGTCGTTTATCAAATCGTCGGTAAACCTAAGTCACTTTAGTTATAGTATCAAACATAAAGGTTGCAATATTATGTTGGCTGCTAAAATAGCACCAAGTGCACACAATGAATACACTTTCTCTGCCCTGTGACCCACGTTTATCATTATCTTGATAATACTTGTTATAATTGTCTTTACTCTCAACTCCACAAATTACATCTTTCACAGGTCCTAGCACATTATCAACGTAACGTACAGATTTATAGAAACTATTTTCTGGAACTAGTGTGTTATCTTCTGCTTTCTTAGCAGGTACAACTCCATATTCAACGTACCTTCTAAAGTATCGATATACTGACATTCTTATCTCCAAATCATAAATATGCAACCTAGCCTAATATAATTAAGAAATAGTTTATAATAAATACGTTTTAAGATACCTGCCTGTAACACTTTCTGGAATTTTTACCACTTCTTCTGGAGTTCCAGTAGCAATCACTTCTCCGCCTTTTATTCCGCCCTCTGGTCCGATGTCTATTATATAATCTGCAGTTTTTATAACGTGCAAATTGTGCTCGATAACTATAACAGTGTTTCCCAGATTGACTAATCTATGGAGTATTTTTAGTAAGTTATTTATATCTTCAAAGTGTAATCCAGTTGTTGGCTCATCAAGAATATACAATGTTCTTCCGGTAAATCGTTTTGATAGCTCTTTGGACAGCTTTATTCGTTGTGCTTCACCCCCAGACAACGTTGTTGACGACTGTCCGAGTTTTATATAGCCAAGCCCTACTTCCTGCAAAGAAACCAACTTTTCTTTTACCATTGGAAGGTTTTCAAAAAAATCACAAGCCTGATCTATCGTCATATCAAGCACATCAGAGATTGATTTTTCTTTATAAGTAACTTCCAATGTTTCCCGATTATACCTTCGCCCTTTACATTGCTCACACTTCACATAAACGTCCGGTAGAAAATGCATCTCTATCTTTAAGTGCCCATCACCTTTACAAGCCTCACACCTTCCCCCTCTGGTATTAAATGAAAACCGGCCTATATTATATCCCCTTGCTTTTGACTCCGAAAGACCTGCAAACCAATTTCTTATATGAGTGAACATACCAACATATGTTGCTGGATTTGACGCAGGAGTTCTACCAATTGGCGACTGATCAACTTCTATAACTTTATCTATATATTCAAGGCCTTCTATTCTATCACACTGACCATACCTTGCAGACGAATGATGTATCTTATGTGCTGAATATTTATATAACGTTTCTATGACTAAACTTGATTTTCCCCCTCCTGATATTCCAGTAACACAAATAAGATTCCCTATAGGAAATTTAACGTTTACATTTTTTAAGTTATTTTCACATGCATTTATTACTTTTATGAACTGAGTTGCTTGCTTTCTTCTCCTTGGAATTAAAATTTTTTTCTCTCCACTCAAATATTGCCCTGTTATGCTCCCTGAATTTCTTTGCACCTGGTCTGGTGTTCCTTCTGCAACAACTTTTCCACCATTTACGCCAGCTCCAGGACCAATATCAATCGCATAATCAGCAGCCATTATTGTATCTTCATCATGCTCAACAACGATTACAGTGTTACCCATGTCTCTTAAGTTTTTTAGTGTGGCAATTAACCGATCATTATCACATTGATGAAGGCCAATCGAGGGTTCATCAAGAACATATAAAACCCCCGTTAATCCTGAGCCAATTTGCGAAGCAAGTCTGATCCTCTGACCCTCACCGCCAGAGAGAGTGCTAGATTCTCGATCAAGCGTTAGGTAATTCAACCCTACATTCTTTAAAAATGTTAGCCTCTTGATTATTTCACTTAGTATTTTATTTGAGATTTGCTTCTGTTGTTCTGTGAGCTTGTCTGGCAAATTTTCAAACCACTTAAGGGATTCATCGATACTAAGCCCTGATATTTCACCTATATGTTTGCTATCAATTTTTACTGTAAGCGCTTCTTTTCTCAATCTATAGCCAGTGCATTCTCTGCAGTGAGTGACAGAGCAATATCGCTCAACAAGTGTTTCATCATAATCCATCTGGTTCTCCAAGATACTGATCAAACCTTGAAATTTATTAGAGCCAAAGAGTATCATATCTTTTACTTCTTGATCTATGTTCTTCCACGGAATATCAAGGTTAAATTTGTAGTTTTCAGCCAGTGATAGAATTGCACTTTTTAGAAATCCATAACCTGTGTGCACTTGGCGGAACATTGATCCCACTGGCTTTAAAGCACCCTCAGATATTGAAAGAGTTTCATCCGGTACTATTAGCTTTATATCAACACTTAGTTTTTTACCAAGCCCATTACACGAACCACATGCACCGTAAGGGCTGTTAAAAGAAAATAATCTTGGTTCTATTTCCTCAAGAGTGAAACCAGACTCGGGGCATGCAAAATTCTCTGAAAAAGTCAGAATTTGACCATTTTTATACTCGGAATTATGGTTGTCAGGTAGGTTTACTATTTCTACATACATTAGACCATTACCAAGTTTTAGTGCGGATTCTATACTACTTGGCAGTCGATTTCCTATATCGCCCAATATTGATATTCTATCTGCAACCACAAAAACGTCGTGTTTCTTGTTCTTATCGAGTTTAGGCAAGTCATCTACATTGTACACTTCACCATCTATTTTGAACCTTACGTAACCTTGTCTTTTAATTTCCAATATCTCTTTAAGATGTTCTCCCTTTCTACCACGCACAACAGGGGCAAGTATATATATCTTAGTTTCTAAAGGTAACGCAATTATAGTGTCTACAATTTGAGACACCGTTTGTTTTGTTATTGGTAATCCAGTTGCAGGTGAATAAGGAACTCCTATTCGTGCATATACTAAGCGCAAGTAATCGTAAATTTCGGTAACAGTTCCAACTGTTGACCTTGGATTTTTTGAGATCGATTTCTGGTTGATAGATATTGCAGGAGAGAGACCTGTAATCGACTCAACATCTGGTTTATCCTGAATGTTGAGAAATTGACGCGCGTAAGCTGACAGGCTTTCAACGTACCGGCGTTGGCCTTCTGCATAAATCGTATCAAATGCAAGGCTAGACTTGCCAGAACCACTTAGCCCAGTTATAACAACTAGCTTATTTTTCGGTATATTGACGTCTACACCTTGCAGATTATGTTCCCTTGCGCCCTTAACTCTGATAAAATCGTCCATATTATACCATATAACGTATTAACCATTATAGCCTCAAAATACGTGAATTTATAGTGATATATTGATTTTCTATTGATTTTTTCAACTGTTACGGAAAATTAGGCAGCGTTTGATAAATCGTCATTCCGCTACTTGTTAGCGGCTGAGATACCGCGACGGTATGACGGTTAAGTAGGCCAGTGCCCCTATGATGTCATCCCAGTGTCAAGCACATAGCTGTACGAACGTTGTAGTTTAGGAGCAATTCCCACCAGTGGGCCAGTGCCCAGACACTGGTTCTATGCAACTTAATTAAAAACGTTTGTTTTAGCGTAAGACAACTACCTTTAGCTCATCAGCTCAGTTATAAGCAAAATTTCTGGATTCCAGACTGGAATGACACCATTTGCTGTGCAATTTACCTTCAAAAATGAATGTTCGTACAGCTATGTGCTTGACACTGGGATGACACCATTCTTTTTTCTGGATTCCAGACCGGAATGACACCCCCCTGATAGGCTCAAATCATAATGTTTGTACAGTTGTGGGTTTAGGCTACCTATAAATTCTAAACTGTTGTTACGCACCAAATACACCCCTAGGACCCAAAGTCAGTTTAGCTATATCAGAAAACAGGTTATGTGGAAATCTTAAAATACTTCTTGTTTGCCAAGCAAAATAAATACATTCCTACAAACAAACAGATGCTCAATACTGACGCATAAGAAAACTTAAAAATTAAGTCTCTAGTATATATTGATAGGCATTTACCTGCAGAAAATTTGTATAGTAATCCAACACATACAACGGCACTATCAACCACTGATGCTATAATTAAAGTAATGAAATTTGCCATATGAAAATTCAACTTGGACTTCAATTTTTCAAAAATAATTATGCTTGAGAGAAGAGATACTAAAATTGCAGTATATGAAATCAATATCATCAAATTAAAACTTTGCCATTTAAAAACACAACATAGCGCTGTACACACTATTAAGTTGTACGTAGCTTTGCTTCTGCCATAAAATTCAACCATTGAATTTACAACTAAAGCAGCTCCCACAAATAAGGCAGCACATATCATCAATTTATTTGAAGTGTTGAGTAAAGAAAGACTGATAAACAGGAGTATCGATAAAATAGACATAATTACCTACCCAAAATTAATAACATACATTCATTCTAAATAAACATTACATATAGTAAAAGAGTTATTTAGCATAATAAGAAAAATATTTTATATTAGCATGCCACATCTTTCAGATCTACTTTTAAAACATCCTTTATGTTTAGCACCTTTTTCTCTGTTACTTTGCCAATACATGAATAAACTGCACCTTCAAACAATTCTTCAAACCTCTTCTGATTTTGTGGTGCAATAGTAACCAAAATTCTACTTTGCGATTCAGAAAACATTATTATCTTGTTTATTATGTCTGTATTTTGTATTTTTCCTATTGGCACTAGTGAAAGATCGATTTCAGCACCAAGGTCTCCTGCAATTAGCGATTTTGCCAGAGCAATAACTAATCCGCCTAAGTTTGGTGCAATTGCAGAGGCAATTATGCCATCTTTTATTGCCTGGTTGTAACGCTCATACAACTTCCTAGCGCTCTTTGCATCAACTTTTGGTACGTTGTTATTACCTATTCCACTATATAACTGATATTCAGATCTACCAAGTTCATCAAGTGTTTCTCCAAGCACATATATCAAGTCCCCTGGCATTTTTACATCAAGCGATACCGCATTTTCAATATTTTCTATAATTCCAATTGCTGAGATGAGTAATGAAGGTGGTGCAGAGATTATCACTTTCTCGCCATTTTCATCATATCCCTTGAAGTCATTGAACATACTGTCTTTTCCGGATATGAATGGTGTTTTAAATGCAGTTGCGAAGTCGTAACAAGCCTCTGCAGCTTTCTTTAGTTGCCACAACCTTTCTGGATTATAAGCATCACACCAACAAAAATTGTCGAGCAACGCTAGATGATTTATATTTCCTCCTGCGGCTACATAGTTGCGTATCGCGGTGTCAATTGCACATGCTGCCATGTGGTAGGTGTCAATTTCTCCATAACTTGAGCCAAATCCTTGCGATTTTACAACACCTTTATTTGAAGAAAGGATTGGCCTTGAAACAATAGCTTCACTGCACACTCTTCCCTTGCCCTGCAGTGGTTTCAGCACTGACGACCCTTGAACCTCATGGTCATATTGCACCACTATGAACTCTTTGCTGCAAATGTTTGGTCTGCTCAGCATTTCTTTTAGTTCAATTGCTAAAGAAGGCGAACTTGTTGTCATTCCAGCGCATAGCGCTGGAAGCCCCTTAGACCACGGTTTCGTCTGTAAATGCACTTTGGGATTACCATCATGCAGAAATTCAGTTTCGATGTCCATTATTACTGTCCCTTCAGGACATTTAACAACAGCTTTACCACTCTCATTAAACTCTCCAATCACACAAACCTCCACATCATGTTTTTTCATGATTTGCTTAAACATAGGGAGATTTTCTTCTGGCACTGCTAAGGTCATTCTCTCTTGTGATTCTGATATCCATATTTCCCACTGAGCCATACCATCGTTTTTAAGGAGAACCTTGCTCAAATCAACTTCAAATCCGTCTTTTCCCATTTCACCAATAGACGACGACAGCCCACCTGCTCCGTTATCCGTTATTGCATTATAAAGATCAAGATCTCTTGCTTTTATGACGGCATTGGATAATTTTTTTTGTGTTATAGGGTCACCAATTTGCACAATTGTTGAAGGGCTATTTCCCGATAAAGCCTCTGAAGAGAACGTTGCACCGTGAATTCCATCTCTTCCAACTCTTCCGCCAATAATTACAATCTTATCGCCATTTTTTGGTCCTTTAATGTGTGAAGGTGCATTATTTATATTGCGTGGAATAATTCCAATGCTTCCGACAAAAACTAATGGCTTGCCACAAAATCTATCGTCGAAATATACCGATCCAAGTTGTGTTGGAATACCAGAGCAATTACCAGCAACATTAACACCGTGAATCACTTCTTTCATTATATATTTTGGCGGTAAGATCTCATCAGTGCGCTCTTTATCCCTATAAAATTTGCCTTTTGCTTCTTTGGCAAAGCAAAAGTAATAGGTATTCATTATAGGCTCTGCGCCTTTCCCGAAACCCACTATATCGCGATTAACTCCAAGCACTCCGGTCATTGCTCCACCAAATGGATCAAGAGCTGAAGGGCTATTGTGAGTTTCAACTTTATCTACAATCAAGTAATCGTCATCAAAAATTATTCCTCCTGCGTTGTCGGAGAAAACTGACACGCATATGTCAGAATTTATCTCACGCGTTGCACGCTTAATATAATGAGCATATAGACCGTCTTTTATTTCATCAATAGGGGAGCAAAAAATATTGTGTTTACAATGTTCAGACCAAGTCTGTGCCAGAGACTCAAGTTCAATATCATATGGATTTCTACCAAGTTTTTTAAAGTAATCCTTTATAGCTTTCATTGCTGCCAGCGAGAGCCCTAAAGTGCCATTACCATCGATTCCATCTCTGCTGATTTTCTCAAGTTCTTGGTCACTTACATTTAAATCAACAGATTTAGCCCCATTACTACTTGATATCACTCCAGTGCTCTCTTTTGTCATCCCAGCCTTTTTTCCTGTCATCCCAGTGCTTGACACTGGGATCCATTCTTTTTTTTCCTGGTCACGCGCTGGAATGACACCGGAGTGGGTATTTAATGACTTATATTTACCATAATATTTCCAGCTATAGTTATTATTTTCTTTACAGATAAGTGTGCAATACTCAGTGATGGGGTTGAACTCTTGTTTTATATCATCTTCGGTTGGTAAATCTCCTTGACTTAGAATCAATTTTGAACTTCTTGCTTTGATCTCAATTGGTGTCATTCCAGCGCGTGACGCTGGAATCTGCGTTTTCTCTTTCTGGATCCCAGTGTCAAGCACTGGGATGACAAAAGAAGGGGCTGGGATGACAGGCTGGTCGATATAGCCTTTGCTTATTAAATACTCTCTAACAATTTGTTTCACTGTGTTGCCTACATTATCGGTCATGCCAGGTAGGAAGCTTATTTCCAAGCCCCACTTTGCTTGTGGTTCTATGAAATCATACGGAACTTCTTCAAGGTTTTCATTGTAGGAATAATAACGGCAGTCTTGTATGACTTTATTATAAAATAGCCCGCAAATTTCTTCATATAATTTGGATGGTAATTCTTTGCGTATGTAAATCGAGTAAACGTTGACTAACCATCTGCAGCCAATTTGCTCGCATTTATTTAAAACTTCTATTCTAATGTTTGCCATGTAATGTTATAAAAAATTTTAATATATAATAGCATACAAGCACGTTTATATTTTGAATAATTTCTATACAATAAAATATTGTATTAATTGTTACTGTTAGTGGGAAGAGTTTTTACCGTTAATGTGGATGAATCTCTTTTTGATGTGCTGGTTCAGCACATATTTTCTGAATATGAAAGAGAAAAAATTCCTGAAGTAAAAATCATACTTCCTTGCAAGAGGGATGTGATAGCGCTGCTGAGTGCATTCAAGAATCATAACGCTAAAAAATGCATAATTTTGCCAGAGATAGTTTCGCTAGAGAATATTGATGAGGAAGATTTAATATTAAATCTTGATAGGGTTAAAGTTATCAAGCCAACAAAAAGGACACTGCTACTCATTCAATTCATATTGGAGTGGAATAGAAAAAATAATGATAATTTTCCAATTGATTTAGCTTATAGCCTGCCATCACTGCTTGATAAAATTCAATCTACCCAAACAACGGATTGTTATCAATTTGATGAACATTCAAAAAAAATAGAGAATTTCATAAGCTTACTCACTGAGACTTGGAGTAAAACTTTAAAAGATTTAGAAGTAGTAGATATATTAAAACATAAGAGTGATTACATAAACAATATGATAATCTCTTTACAAAAAGACCAATATATAATCTTTGTTGGAATTGGAAAGGATAAGTCGTTAATTAGGGCTATATATGATCTGCCATTTGGAAAAATAATTTTGCCTAACTTGAATTTGAAAATTAAAGAGAAAGACTGGAAATCGCTTGATAAAAAACATTATCAATATTGCCTGAAAGATCTGCTTGATTATTTAAAAGTGGATAGAAGGGATGTGAGTTTTCTGCCAGAAGCGTGTTCTCCAGTGCCCAGACACTGGGATCCAGAAAACTTAACTTTAAATGAGCGCACCAGGTGGCTGTATAATGAAAACTGGATCCCAGTGTCAGCTACTTGGATGACAGAAGAAAGGGCTGGGATAACAGGAAGTCCTGAGGAATATCTAGATTACGTCTTTGATACAACTGCCGATCTAAGCAAAGTTAGTAGTGGACATGTTGGCAATATTGAAGTCATCACTTGTGATTCCAGAGAGGAAGAAGCACAAGTGACATCATTAATTATAGAAAATGAAGGTTATGAAAACATTTCTTTGGTCGTCTTTGATAAATTACTTGCAGCTCGTATAGCATGTTTATCAAGGCAACACAGTGCCATACCGGAAAATTACCCTTATATAACGCTTCTGCTTTATAGTATCGAAGTTTTGACCTCAAATTGGAGCAGTGTGTCATTACTTTCGCTCCTTAAACATAGGCTAGTGACTTTTGGTTACACTCAAGAAGAGTACACTCGGATTTTATCTGAATTTGAAATAGAGATATTACGCAGCTTTAGTACAAATGGTCTGAGCGATATTATAAATGCTATCAATGCCCATAAAAAGCTAAAATACAAAGAAGATATATTACTTATTATCAGTAAGTTAGAGGTTATATTTAATCCTTTACTTCGTTCTATAAATTGCTCTATTTTCGATGTGGTAGCAACTCATTTGCAGTGTATTAATATATTATCTGGTATAAATTTTTCAGAGCTAAATAGTGAAATAGGTAATTTTACCTGTAATTTCTCAAATGCATGTGAGGGTGTAGGAATTAAATGCTCCTTAGAGTTATATAGCCAAATTCTGACCTTATTTTTAGAGAAAGAGTTTTTCTTTGTAGCAAGTGACTTGAATAAATTCAGCTTATATCACAACAAAGTTGTAATACTTGCTGGATTTAATGAAGCGCCAAGCTTTCAAAGTCCGCTTTTGAATGCACTTACGAGAGAAAAATTTAATCTTCCTTCTGCACAAGAAGAGCAGGGGTATTTTTTTTATACTTTACACAATTTGTTTTGTGCAAGTAAGGTTTATATTACAAGATCGCTAAGCCATAGAAAGCCAATTCTATTGCAGCGTTTGGAAATTCTACTCAAGGAGGGGAAGCAGCCGTATCGTGATTGGCTAAGGATATTAAATACGCCTGAATGTACTGTTCCATGTACTCAGCCTATGCCAAAACCTCAAACCGAAGTTAGAAAAGAAAAAATGCAGGTGATGTCTTGCAGTGCAATAGAAAAGCTAATTCGTAATCCTTATTCATTTTACGTTGAATATATACTGGGTCTTAAACAATTAAGAGACTTGAATTTCAAGCCATCGATATTGGAATTTGGCACTATGGTACACAACATTCTTGCAAGATATTTACGCAACAAAAAATCTCCAATGAGCATTGCACGAGAAGCATTCTCGACTAGTCAGTTTAATTTTTCAAATATGTGGTGGGTAAGACTACAAAAGATAATTCAATCTTTTGTCGAATTTGATGAAACTCGAAGCAATTATGTTGAGTTGGAAAAGAACTTTTCCTGTCCGATATTTCATATTCCAGCGCGTGACACTGGTTCTTGTGATCAGTATGAAACTGCTTGGATGACAAATAAGCCACAAGAAATTTCACTGATAGCAAGATGTGATAGAGTTGAGTATCTACCAAGTGGGCAAGTGGCAATTATAGACTATAAGCTTGGTACACCACCTTCCAATGAAGAAGTAATGTCGGGATTTTTTCCGCAATTAATTTTACAAGCCTTAGCGGTAGAACATATAACAAAAAGAGAAGTCTCAGAACTTGCTTATTGGAAACTTGATTATGATAAAATAAAAGTTATTTCTATACAAAATTATAGATACAAAATGCAAGAATTAAAAAATGATCTGCCTGGTTTTTTATCTAACTATTTAAGTAATTCCACACCCTTTATTGCCTCTCCATATTTTGATAAATTCCTGAGATTTAACAGCTATAAACAGCTAGAAAGGGTAGGAGAGTGGTTGTAAATGGTGTCATCCGAGTACCTGACACTGGTTTCCATCCAAAAGGGTGTCATCCCAGTGCCCAGACACTGGGATGGCTTTGTTGCATCACACTTTATGAGATGGTGATTTATGGTAAATTCATGTAACTATCT
>NZ_JAPQLM010000161.1:0-3181 GCF_028981765.1 Wolbachia endosymbiont of Drosophila seguyi | reverse complement strand
TGTTTTTCTATTCTTGCCCATTCCCTTTCGCTTAGATCTGTTGGATACTTTTTTCTCATCTTTACCCCGTACTAAAATTTCAGATATTATAGCCTTTTACTTGTTTCCGGACAACCTCTAAATCGTGAAAAAGAACTGCTCATTAAGTGCTGTTTGCTTAATAAATTTACTGACATTGGTATGGCTAAATTCGAAATGGCTACATGAATTTATCGTAAATTATTACCGTATAAGGTACGATGCGACAAAGCCATCCCAGTGTCAGCTACTCGGATGACACCGTCATAAAGGAACCAGTGTTAGCTACTTGGATGACAACCATTGTGCTTGAGGCAAAATTGACTATCACTTCTTTTTATAGAGCTTGCTCCAAACTTTGTTGTTAGTTAATACAAAAAACACTGTTAAAATTATAAAATACGCCACTACTTTTAATCCAAGTTTATGCCGGCGCTCTAATTCTGGCTCTGCTGCCCATTGTAAAAAATTTATCACATCATACGCCATATTTTCAACTGTGGCTTGCCTTGCACCATCATATTCCACCATTCCTTCAGAAAGTGGTGGCGCCATAGCTAATCTGCCTGTTGGAAAATACGAATTAAAATATAAATCATTTTCATCGTGTTCGCCGTTTTGATAGCCTGTTAACAATGAATAGACATAATTTGCACCATCATGCCTTGCTTTAATAATTAATGATAAGTCTGGTGGGACTGCACCATTGTTGCTTGCTGCAGCTGCTTCTTTTGTATCAAAAGGCGCAATAAAATAATCCGAAGGTACTCCAGGTCTGTCAAACATTTCACCCAAATCATTCGGACCATCTTTAACTTGATAAGAAGCTGCTATTTGTTTTACATCTTCTTCAGAAAAACCGACATCTTGCAAATTACGAAATGCTACCCTATTCATTGAATGACAAGCAGCACAGACTTCTTTATACACTTTATAGCCACGCTGAATTGACTCTCTATCGAAAGATCCGACAATTCCATCAAATTTCCAGTCTATTTTCTTATTTGGTGATGATTTAAATTCTTCTGCAGATATAAGACTAGATAGAAATAACATGCAGAAGATTGCAAATACATTAGATCCCATGCATAACCACTGTTTTAGTAAATTTCGAATTGATGTCATGCAAGTAGCTGACACTGGAATCCAGCTTATTTCATCACTGACATTATGGTTATCATGCACTCCTAGAATCTGTTGTCCATTGCATGATTTGTAAGTATTTTTATACCTGGATCCCAGTGTCAAGCACTGGGATGACAACGGAAGATAGTGGAATGACACTGTGTGTTGTATACAACGTTCATACAATTGTGTACATGATGCTGGAATCCATTTATTTTTTTTCTGGATCCCAGTGTCAAGCACTGGGATGACAAAAGAGGGCTCTGGGATGACAGAAGAGAGCTCTGGGATGAAAGAGAATTTTGTAAGAGATCTGCTTTGAATTGACATCACCTCATCTCCGGCACAGAATCACTTAAGGTTTTTGGTGGTTCTTTTGGCTTTTCATACTTACTAAGCAGTGGTAAAACTATCACAAAGTATGCAAAGTAATAAAGAGTAGATAGCCTACTCATAGTGATGTAAGGCTCTTTTACCTCTTGTCCTCCAAGCCAGGCAAGAAGTACAAAATTTATTGCAAAAACCCAAAAAAATTTCTTAAACACCGGGCGATAAGCACCACTTTTAACTTTTGATTTATCAAGCCAAGGTAACAAAAACCACACTAAAATAGACGCAAACATGGTAAGCACACCAGTAAGTTTATCTGGAATTGAACGTAGCATTGCATAAAAAGGTAAAAAATACCACTCTGGCACTATATGTACCGGAGTGACCATAGAATCAGCTTCTATATAATTGTCTGGATGCCCAAGATAATTGGGAGCATAGAAAACAAATGCGAACAAAACTACAAAAAACAGACCAAAAGTTATGCAATCCTTGACTATATAATAAGGATAGAGAGGGATGGTATCCTTATCTGATTTTACCTCCACTCCACTTGGGTTACCAGAGCCAAACCTATGCAGAGCTATCACATGAAGCATAGCTAAAGCAATAATAACAAAAGGCAGAAGATAATGCAGGGCGAAAAAACGGTTAAGTGTTGGGTTATCCACTGAAAAACCACCCCATAACCATATAACTATTTTATTGCCAATTAAAGGTATAGCAGAAAATAAGTTGGTTATAACTGTTGCACCCCAGAAACTCATTTGTCCCCAAGGCAATACATATCCCATAAAGGCAGTTGCCATCATTGCAAAAAATATAAATATTCCAATAAACCACACCATCTCTCTCGGTCTTTTATAAGATCCGTAATATAATCCACGCATTATATGAACATAGACTACCATAAAGAAGAGCGATGCTCCAACAGCGTGAGTGTAGCGTATTAACCACCCGTAATTCACATCTCGCATTATGCGCTCTACACTATTAAACGCATAATCAACATGCAGAGTGTAGTGCATAGCAAGAAATATACCTGTTATTATTTGTAAAATCAGCGCTATACCAGCCAAAGAGCCAAAGTTCCAAGCATAATTTAAGTTTTTTGGCACTTGGTAAGAAGCAGTGTGTCTTAGAAAAGAAAATATAGGCAATCTATATTCTATCCATCCTAATATGCCTTTTTCTTCTTTTATTGTTTCTTTTTTGTTATCTTCCTGCATAACTTAAACCTTTCTGAACACATGTCCATTGCTACTTTTATCTTATTTTTTTATTGTAGCAACTTATCCTTTACGCACAAATAAAAACTTTAAAGCAATATTAATTACCTCTTCAGCAACCTGTCACGTGCTGCGTTTAATTTTTGTGCAAAATATTCCGAGCCTCCTTTATCTGGGTGAACTAATTTCATTAAATTTTGATATGCTTTATTGATTTCATTTTGGTTCGCTCCAGAATCTATTCCTAGCACTTTAAATGCTCCATCTCTGAACATGTTACTACTACCAGACTAGTATGATTTTGTCTTGTAAATTTATTCAACAACCCTATTCTAACTATATAATGAAAAATTATCTACAAAGTGTTTATGAAGATGGTATGAAAATCCAACTATCTAAAGTCAACAAATATTTATTAGTTTTACTGATTACTGTCTCAGCATTTCTCATATCTGGGCAAGTATCCAGTTCAAGCAATA
>NZ_JAPQLM010000160.1:0-3131 GCF_028981765.1 Wolbachia endosymbiont of Drosophila seguyi | reverse complement strand
TAGGGTGTTCTTTTAACAGTCTTGTGTAAATCTCTACAGCTTTTTTGTATTCTTTATTAGCGTAATAAATATTTCCCAATCCAATTAAAGCATTTTTATGATAAGGAAACTTTGCAATGATCTGATTAAGGAGAGAAATAGCTGTTTCATTATCTCCTGATTCAAAGGAATCTTTTGCTTTTTTTAAAGTAGAGTATATGTCAAAACTCTTGCCAGAATTCTGCGCAATTTTGATGTTAAATTTATCACTTTTTCTCTCAATAACATCAAGATCTTTATATTTTTTATCAGCTTTTATATGCTTGACAACACTATCAAAGGCCTTCTGTATCTCCAAATTTTCACTAGCATAGGTAACAGAAGACCTCCATAAAATCACAACGCAAATTAACATGCAGATAAACATAGGTCCTAGTGTTGTGGCATTGGCTGCAGCGTGTAACCAGTAAACCTTATTTCTTTGAGCTATATGCAACACATTACAAATTCATAAATGCTAAATTACCTATCTCATACAATAATAAAGATATTATTAATTAGCGGGACGAACATGCTGTGTAGCCTTTCAGAATGCATTTATCTTTTGTCTTCCATATTTCGCTTTATTTCCACAAAAATGCTTCAATTTATCTTAACATTTTGTCAACTACCTTTGTAGATTTAAAAGGGTATTTTTACATATTCCATATGGCTGCCAGTTGCACCCCTCACATGCGTACTCGAATTTCTCTAAAGACATTTTCTCCCTAATCTTTTCTACCGCTTCACTCCAGGTCAAAGTCTCGCCAATTTTAATTCCTAAAATTTCCATGTGCCTTCTATCTAGCTCTAAAACTTTAGCTTGTTCGGTGCATTTACCTTGTTTAGTCTGGTTTGGGCAAGCACTACAAATACTATCAAGGTTACCAACTACTTCGATTTGAGTACTAACCACTTCACTTGCTATCTTCCTATAATTTTCTACAAAACCCTGAGAATACCCATATCCCCGAAACGCGAGGGTGCACATAAAATGATGAGGGCGAAATTTTATCATTTTTTCAAATATTGCAAAGCTGCTACAAGTAGAAAAATTTTTATCAAACCAGGAAGGATAAATGGTAAAGCACCCACCATTATTGCTTGTCCCAGACCCAAGTAAACAGCAAGCCAACTAACACCACAAATAAAGATTACAACTGTACCAGCCAGACAACTTAAAGAATTACACACAAATGATTTATATGTAGAGTTCAGTAATTCATTTACTTTGCTCATTACCATAACAGCAGCTAAACAGCCAATTAAATATCCACCTGTTGGTCCAAGGAGAGCGTGATAACCACCAGAAAAATTTGCAAGAACAGGCAATCCTGCTGCACCAAGTGATAGATATGTAAGCACAGAATAGAATGCTGTTCTGCGGTTAAATTTAAGCCCAATAAGCATTACTCCTAAAGTTTGCAATGTGATAGGCACAGGCTGCAATGGTATACCTATTTGAGCCATCAAGAATAAAAGTAAAACGCAAGACAATATTTCAGCCAGTGTTGATCTGCTGCTAGATTGTGTTATAAACATACCTTCCCAATAAAAATAACTTATTAAATGTAATATATGTGTATGAGAGGTTTTGCAATTTAAATTTTGCTTATATTCTGCTACAATGAATTATTTATGCACTATTAAATTAAAAATGATGAGTAAACAGGATCTATTATCGTTGATGAAAGCAAGACACAGCGGACGTTCATACGATCCTACAAGAGCAATATCTCAGGAAGACATGGATATTTTAATGGAAGCTGTAAGGCTGACTCCCTCATGTTTTGGTGATGAACCCTGGAGATACGTAATATGCAACAAACAGAACAATCAAAGCGCATGGGAAAAGCTGCTAAATTGCCTTGATGAATCTAATCAAAAATGGGCAAAAGATGCACAAGTGTTAATCATATCTTTAAGCGCTAAGAATTTCCGCAAATCTGATAAAGGTGAAAATTTTTGGGCTAATCACGATACTGGTGCAGCGAATTATGGACTTATGTTACAAGCTGCAGTTATGAACTTAATGGCCCATCAAATGGGTGGATTTGATAGAGATAAAATAGTGAAAGAGTTCAATATACCCAATGACTTTAACGTAATGTCAGTGATAGCGGTTGGTTACGAAGAAGAGGGTGCTGAAACAAGTAAGAAGAAAAGAAGACCAATAGAAGAAATATTTTTTTATGATGAGTGGCCAAAATTCTGAAAATTTTATCAAAATGCACGGCACTGGTAACAATTTCGTTATCATAGACTCACGTTCAACAAACAATTTAGACTGGAACCATAGACAAATTGCTGATCAAAGCAGTTGTGATCAAGTGATAATTATAACAATGTCTAATGCTGCAGACTGTTTTATGCATATCTATAATGCTGATGGCAGTCGAGCTGAAATGTGCGGAAACGCAGCACGCTGTGTTGGATATTTGATAATGTCAGAAAAAGGTGCTGAATACTCCATTATTGAGCTAACAAGCAAACGCATTTTAGAGTGTTTTAAAGTGGGTGATAAATCCATAAAGGTTAACATGGGTAAACCTTTGCTAAAATGGCATGAAATTCCCTTATCTACTGAGTGTGACACTCTTCACTTACCTATAGAGCTTGAAATGCTAAAAGATCCTGTTGCAGTAAATATTGGCAATCCTCACATAGTTTTTTTTGTTGATAACATAAGTGAAATACCATTGCGAAATTTAGGACCAAAGCTAGAAAATCACGCATTATTTCCTCGGAAAATTAATGTTAGTATTGCACAAGTTGAAAAGTCTGGAGAAATAGCTTTAAGAGTTTGGGAAAGAGGTACAGGCATTACTGCATCATGCGGTAGTGCAGCCTGTGCAGCACTTGTTGCATCCACACTACGTGGATATCTGGTTGCCCAACAGACTTCAGTAAATTTACCAGGAGGCAAGTTATTAATCGAATGGGCAAATAACGTATTCATGACCGGTGATATAGGGTTTTTGTGACCCTAATTCTAGTGATGCATTACTTCCAATACCTTCTTACCAATTACTGCAGGGGTTTCAGCAATTGCAATTCCAGCGCTCCGCATAACTTCTAGTTTTGCACCAGCACTTCCACCGCTGGAAGAGATG
>NZ_JAPQLM010000159.1:0-1882 GCF_028981765.1 Wolbachia endosymbiont of Drosophila seguyi | reverse complement strand
AATCAATGTACTTACCAGATTTATCAGCTTGCCTTGAGTAAGCCTTAGCAGCATATAGTTGAGCTCGTTTCTCAAAACCTTTATCACGAGCAAACTGGTCAGGTAAGGAAGCAGTATTACTACTACTCCCTCCCTTAGAAACCTTACTATTACCCACAAATATGAGGTTCATGAGCAAGTCTCCATCCTTCTGCTAGATCAAAGAGACGTCTCCACCCTTTCCAAAGAGTAATTGGTCCTGGTTTTGGGTCGCTTTTTCTTGCTAAATGACCTCCAAGTTCACGAAACGGCTTCTTTTATAGTAGGGGCTATATTTGGACATGGTTTCCTGTGTATTTTAACATATAAAACTTTCCATTCTTCCTCAGCTAATAAGGCAGTACATAGTAATGTTGGGTTAGTTCTTGCAATTGATGTAATAAAGAAAATTCTCCAAGCAATAATGCTCATGACTGTTAAATACCTCATTAATCTTTCTGCTGTTCCAAGTCTACATTCCTCAACTTTGAGACCAGATTTTAAAATCTTATGCAATATCTCTATTTTCCATCTCAAACAATACCAACTAACTTTTTCAACAGCTTCTTCAAAAGTACTGACCGGAAAAAAGCATCCACTCTAGAGGACTTGCTTCGGGAGGAGAGTTTTTTTCAACAACATGAATTGCGTGAAGTTGTAGACTCTGTCGGTTTATATTTTATGTGACCTTCTTTACATTTTATATGGCCTTCATGTGATAAATTTTCCGAATCTAATTTCTAAAAACGCTGTCCTTTTTTGCTTGTTATCTCTAGCAGGGATTTCAACTTCTACTTTTCCAGCGCAAGGGAGGCCTTGGATAAATGACCATAATTTTTGCTTGTTCCTGGTATGCATGAATTTTTTATTTACATTTCTGTTGTGGCGAGCTCTTACTAAAATTGCTGAGTTAAGATTATGTGCAAGTTCAAAAAAATCATGCATATCTGCTTCTCTGTCACATACAGTTATAGCTTCGGTTTGGGCCAGATCTATAATATTATTTGTTTTCTTTAAACTTTCTAGCCATTTCATACTTTCTTTATCCTCAATATGAACGTTGTTACGATGGCTCTTTAGTCTTTTTTCTTCTTCAGAAATGAGTTGCCTCGAGTAAATCTTTTGATCCAGTATTCCCAGCTTCCGTACTAACAGCAAGGGCTGTATGCATTACTGCTCCTTTTCCAGCAATAGTTCCCAATCTGCTTATGGCTTGAGTATGAAATATAAGTTGTATCTTGAATCACAAGAATTCTTTTATGAGCTTTTGTTCTTTCAACTGTTTTATCAATGTGTGAAGCTAGAATATCGACTTCTTTTACGTTCTCATTTTGAAAAAAACGTTATGCTGCTTTTGCTTCTGACCAACTTCCGCATGCCTCATTAATTGAGCTTTCAGGTAAACTTATCAAACTATCAGCAATCTTTACTAATCGGTCAGTTAATCTTTTATCTCCAAGTACAGCATCTCCAAATTCATTTTTAGCCCATTCATTACTCTCGTTTGCCATTTTTATACCCTCAATATTTGCAAACTTTAATATTGTAATACTTTATTTATAAGTACATTTATATTTGTGGGTAATAGTAAGATTTGATATGCTGCCAACACTTATGTTCAAATTAAAAATGTCATTTATGATACTAGCCACTTCACGCTTTGAGTTTTTGTAAAATTCGCTGAGTGCTGCAATTATAGACTTAACCCTTGGACCAAATGTATCTGGCGTAACACCTTCTGGTAACTTGCTACTTTTTCTTTTTCTGCATCTCCAACAACGACCATGTTCCAATTACTACATAAGGCCTAATTTCCGGAAGATCAACTTTTTGGTGAACATAAGGTTTTTCGCATATTACAAGC
>NZ_JAPQLM010000158.1:0-3538 GCF_028981765.1 Wolbachia endosymbiont of Drosophila seguyi | reverse complement strand
CGACTTTTTTTCGTTGTGTTTCTTTATCCATTTTCCTAATAAACCACCCTTTATTCCTAAATCCTTTGCTATTTTTGTAATTGTTTGACCTGCCTTTCTTTGTTCATTTGCCAGTTTAACAGCTTCCAATTTGAATTCTGCCGTATATTCTCTTNCCATTTCTAATCCTCCAAAATTTTATTTTACCCGAAAAAACTCCTTTCTTTCTCTCCACTTTTTCTGGGTAAGGTCACTTGGCAACAGTTGCTCTACTTTCTCCTTCATCCAATGCTTCCATTGCTTCCATTGCTTTTTTCCTTAAGTCGTAACTATACGCTGCTGGCATACAAACCCCTCTACCATAAATCCATTCTTACCTTATTGGGATTATTATGAGAAGAGCTATAACTCTATGGGAGGGAAGCAAAATCTGGGATTCGGCCTTAATGGCATTAGCGTTGCATCAGCTTCACCCTCCCTGTGAGGTATTTTAGCTCTAATGCCTCACATCATAAAGATACAAGTGTCAAGCTACTTGGATGACAGGGGAGGGAGGCACTGGGATGACAGGAGAAGGTAGTGGGATGACACCCTGACAACCGTCATCCCGCTGCTTGTTAGCGGGATCTAGAGATACCGCGAATGAATCGCGACATGACGTAGGACTGCTTTCATTCCAGTGCTTGACACTGGAATCCAGCCTTTCTGCAATCTCATCGAAAACGTTGTAACCACTTTCTATGCTAGTTTGCTTGTGAGCAACCTGGATTCCAGTGTCAAGCACTGGAATGACACCGTTATAAAGGAACCAGTGTCAGCTACTTGAATGACACAGTCTTTGCTTAAACCCGTAACGTTCGTACATTTTGCTAAAAGTTCAAATATCAACATCATGCACATTAAGTGCATTGCTATTAATAAAATCACGGCGTGGTTCAACTATATCACCCATTAATATTGAAAATATGGAATCAGCTTCTTCACAATCTTTTATTTCAACCTTTAATAAAGTTCTAGCCTCAGGATTTAACGTAGTATCCCATAGCTGATCAGCATTCATTTCACCAAGACCTTTAAATCTCTGCAGAGTTAAACCTTTTTTACCATAGTCCATTATTATTTTTGCAAGCGTACTTGGAGAAGTGATTCTTATTTCAGTTTCTTGTGACTTTAAAAATGAATCACCATTAAATAAATTACTTATACCATCAAGCAAACTTAATATGTTTTGCATATCTTTGCCTTCAAGCATACTAAGTGCAAATATATATTTGTCTGCCAATCCTTGAAACAATTTAGAGATATGAATTTCTTTTTCTTCATCTTTTATTTCCACTTCCCAAGTGTATTCGCTGTACATTAACTTCAAATACTTTAATATCTCATCAGCCGATGATAGAGCATTCTTTTTACTTAAAATTAGCAATGACTCTAAGAGATTTTGTGGTATTTCTCTATCATAATTTTTGCTAATATTAGAAGTGCTAACGCATTTATTCAAAATAAGGCGCAAGTTGTTAAATTCTGTAGCTGTACCACTTAGTGTTAATCTTTTAACTGCTGAGTTTATTATATACTCTTCAAAAGTTTCGTCATCTTTAATATAAGTGTCTTTGGCATTCTTTGTAACTTTATAGAGGGGTGGCTGTGCTATGTATAAGTAACCTTTTTCAATAACTTCACGCATATGTCTAAAAAAGAAAGTTAGAATCAAAGTTCTTATATGTGAACCATCAACATCTGCATCTGTCATGATGATAATTTTATGATATCTAGCTTTTTCAATATCGAAGTGTTCACTCCCTATTCCAGCACCAATTGCAGTAATTAAAGAGCCTATTTCTGCAGATGAAAAAATACGATCTAAACTTACACGTTCTACGTTTAGAATTTTTCCTCTTAAGGCAAGCACTGCTTGTGTTTTACGATTACGCCCCTGCTTTGCAGTACCACCTGCTGAATTACCCTCTACTATAAATAATTCCGATAACTCAGGAGCTTTTTCCTGACAATCAGCAAGCTTTCCTGGCAGAGTTGCAATATCAATATTGTTTTTGCTTTTAACTAGCTCGCGCGCTTTTCTTGCAGCTTCTCTTCCTTTTGCTGACCTGATTGCTCTTTCTACTATGCTTGCTGCCAATTTGGGATCAGTTTCAAGGATTGTGCTCAATTTATCAGAAACTATACTTTCTACAACTGCACGTGCTTCAGAACTAACTAGTTTATCTTTTGTTTGTGAAGAAAACTTAGGATCAGGCATCTTAAGAGATAAAACACAAGTTAAACCTTCTCTAACGTCCTCTCCAGTTAAATTTACTTTTGCTTTCTTTAAAAACCCTTCATTAGTTGCATAGGTATTGATACATCTAGTTAGTGCAGATCTAAATCCTGCCAAATGCGTACCACCATCTCGTTGCCGTATATTATTAGTGAAACACAACATATTCTCATAGTAGGAATCATTCCATTCCATCGATATTTCCAAGCTGATGCCAAGATCTTCTGCATCTCCTTTCATACTGGCAATTTTAGTTACATGTGTCTTATTCTTATCTAAATACTGCACAAAATTTGCTGTACCAAAATTGTCTTTAGATTGATTGCTCTGATTGAAATGAGATTCTGTATATGGTTCATTGCGCAGATCACGTAAAGTAATGTCGATATTTGAATTTAAAAATGCTAATTCTCTTATACGACTTTCAAGCGTTGAGTAACTGAAATTAATGCCATTAAAAGTCTCTGTTGATGGCATGAACGTGACTTTAGTTCCTCTTTTGTTTGTATTTTCGTTGACTACCTTTAAAGGTTCAATAGACTCACCATCTTCAAAACGCATAAAGTGTTCTTTCTTATTGCGCCAAATAATTAATTCCAACCAGCTTGATAATGCATTCACAACTGAGATTCCAACACCATGTAATCCCCCAGAAACTTTATAGGTATTGCTGTCAAATTTACCACCAGCATGGAGTTGAGTCATTATTACCTCTGCTGCTGATACTCCTTCTTCTTCATGAATGTCAGTTGGAATGCCACGACCATTGTCGGTTACTGATACTGAACCATCTTTATTTATGCTAACTTCAATTTTATCACAATACCCAGCTAAAGATTCATCTATTGCGTTATCAACAACCTCATATACCATGTGGTGCAAGCCAGATCCATCGTCAGTGTCACCAATGTACATACCTGGACGTTTCCTTACAGCATCAAGACCCCTTAAGATTTTTATTGCATCGGCATTATAACTATTTTCCATGGTATTGCTTCGTTTATGAATGTTAATTAATATTACATTCATATATGCTGATTAGCAACATTTTTAAACTGATAACCCATATTAAAAGCACAACTTTACGAATGTTTATTTTTGAAGACAGCAAATAGTGTCATTCCAATGTGTCTTCCATAACTGTACGAACATTCATTTTTGAAGGTAAATTGCACAACAGATGATGTCATTCCAGTGCTTGACACTGGAATGGCTTTGTTGCATCGCTAGCTATGATGGATTAAAGATAAAAAAGATGGAGAATATCAGTAGCTTATTATT
>NZ_JAPQLM010000157.1:0-2972 GCF_028981765.1 Wolbachia endosymbiont of Drosophila seguyi | reverse complement strand
TCCCGCTGCTTGTTAGCGGGATCTAGAGATACCGCGAATGAATCGCGGTATGACGTAGGACTGCTGTCATCCCAGTGCTCCTTTTTTTGTCATCCCAGTGCTTGACACTGGGATCTAGTTTTCCATATAATCTCATCGAAAATGTTGTAACCACTTTCTGTGCTAGTTTGCTTGCTTACAAGCAAACTTTCCTGGATCCAAGTAGTCAGGGCACTGAGATGACACCCTCTTGGATGAAAACCAGTATCAGCTACTTTCATGACACCATTCTTTTTTCTGGATCCAAGTAGTCAGGGCACTGGGATGACAGGAGAAAGAGGCACTGGAATGACAAAGAGGGTACTTGGATGACAGGAGGTAATGCAGGAAGTCTAATAGTGCAGCAACACGGAACCCCAGGTCAGGCCTGCACCTATTGAAATCAGCAGTACCAGATTTCCTGATTTTATTTTTGATTCTTGTATTGCATAGTCTAAGGCCAGTGGAATTGATGCCGCTGAGGTGTTTGCATGCTTATCAACGGTATTAATCACTTTCTCTATAGGAAAATCTAATTTCTTTACTACTGCTTCAATAATACGAATGTTTGCTTGATGGGGAATTAACCAGTCAATATCAGTGATTTTCAAATTATTGCATTTCAGAGTTTCCTCTACTGAGGCTGTTAACTTATCCACTGCATGTTTAAACACTTCTCTTCCACTCATGCATATTTTTCCAGAATCACCAGTTGAGGATATCCCTCCGTTCGTAAATAGTATGTCCACATTGCCGTCAGAGTATAAGTTTGTTGATATGATGCCGCTTCTACCCATTTCTGATTTCATCACCACTGCACCAGCACCATCACCAAAGAGTACACAAGTTGACCTATCTTCCCAATCAACAATCCTAGACATTATTTCAGCACCTATAACCAATGCATATTTAATTCTATTGTTAGATTTTATGAGCGAATCAGCAACTGTAACTGCATATATAAAACCAGAGCATGCTGCTTGTACATCAAAAGCAAATGCGTTTTTACATTTTAACTTACTTTGTACAATCGTTGCACAGCTAGGAAAAGTTTTATCAGGAGTTGTTGTAGCAACTATAATCAAGTCAATTTCATCTACTGAAATTTTAGCTTTTTCTATAGCACTTTTTGCTGCATTTACAGCTAGATCTGACGTTAGTTCTCCTTCATCTGCTATATGCCTTTGAACTATTCCTGTTCTCTGCCTTATCCATTCATCGCTCGTCTCAACTATCGATGCAATTTCGTTGTTACTCAACATTTTTCTTGGTAGGTAAGATCCAGTGCTTAATATGAAACTTTTATTCAATATGACTTACCCCGTTAATTATCTTTTGATTTAAATTTTCACTAATTGCATTTACTGCAAATTTTATGGCATGGGCAAAAGAAATAGCATCAGAATTTCCATGACTTTTAATGATGATACCATTCAGCCCTAAAAACATAGCTCCACTTCTAATTTTGGGATTAAAACGCGTTAAAGCTTTATTTAGTTTGGATTTTAACAATATACCAACAAGCATTTTCGCTATCCACGAATTGAATACTTCCTGCTTTATTAGATTGATAAAGGTACTAGCGGTTGCCTCAGCCGTTTTGAGCATTACATTGCCAACAAAACCATCAGCAACAATCACATCTATATTACCCTCTAAAAATTCACTTGCCTCTATATACCCTTTGAAATTAATGCCTGGAGCGTTTTTAAGCAACTCAAAAGCACCGCGCACTGAGTCATTACCTTTAACTTCTTCTGTGCCGATATTTAGCAAAGCAACTTCAGGATTGTCAATTTTTAATGCTATTTTTGCAAATATACTACCCATTAACGCAAATTGAAATAATGAGTCGGCATTACAATCAACATTTGCACCAAGGTCAAGCAAAGCGAAGCTTTTTGTCTTAGTTGGACAGATAGAGGCAATAGCAGGACGATAAATGTTTGGTAATGTTCCTAAAATAAATCTGGAAATTGCCATCAACGCTCCGGTGTTGCCTGAAGATACCACTCCGAAAGCTTTACCTTCTTTCACTGCAACAATTGCAGCTTTCATACTTGAGTCTTTACGATGTCTCAGCGCAAAAGATGGCTTATCATTTGCAAGGACATTGTCAGAACAATGAGTAAATTCAGAATTGTTACTTACTTTTTTATATTTCAAAAGCAAAGGAGATACTTCTTCCTTATCTCCATAAATATGAAAAAAAACTTTAATGCCTGGGTCAACAAGGTTGTCTAAAAAAAAACCAGCACCATGAATCACGGAAAGAGGCGCAAAATCGCCCCCCATAGCGTCAAGTGCAATAACTATATTATTATTGACCGTAGATAACATATCATAATAGTCACTCTGCCTGTTGCTTGATGAAAACCCGTTTTCCTTTGTAACTGCCATCAACTGCTACGTTATGAGGCAACATGAATTCCCCAGTTGTTGAACATACCACAACATTCTTAGGCTCAATAGCATGATGAGAACGATGCATATTACGCCTTGACTTTGACTTTTTTCTTTTTGGAACTGCCAAAACTTCCTCCATTCTACTACAAAATTCAATTCATTAGTAACATGTTTTTTACAGGAAGTAAACAGGGATAGTAAAATAAGTAAGGTTTGCTTATGTAATTGAGTTCTATAGCTAAAGTGGCTCTACAATTTGAAAAACCGTCATTCCGCTACTCGTTAGCGGAATCTATACCGCGAATGAATCCATAGCTGTACGAACATTCATTTTTGAAGGTAAATTGCACAACAGATGATGTCATTCCAGTCTGGAATCCAGAAATTTTGCTTATAACTGAGCTGATGAGCTAAAGGTAGTTGTCTTATGCTAAAACAAACGTTTTTAATTAAGTTGCATAGAAGCTGGATCCCAGTGGGCTTTGTTGCATCGCTAGCTATGATGGATTAAAGATAAAAAAGATAGCGAATATCAGTAGCTTATT
Source organism: Wolbachia endosymbiont of Drosophila seguyi (assembly GCF_028981765.1). Taxonomy (NCBI): domain Bacteria; kingdom Pseudomonadati; phylum Pseudomonadota; class Alphaproteobacteria; order Rickettsiales; family Anaplasmataceae; genus Wolbachia; species Wolbachia endosymbiont of Drosophila seguyi. The sequence continues at coordinate 3 of NZ_JAPQLM010000157.1, read as the reverse complement.
ATT
>NZ_JAPQLM010000156.1:0-6785 GCF_028981765.1 Wolbachia endosymbiont of Drosophila seguyi | reverse complement strand
ATTGGAGGTCAGCATTTCGCCAACAAGAAGAATTATTTAAAAAAGTGGGAGGTAATGTAATATTACCAGAAGTCAGTAATTCTCCTTCAAAAGGGAATCAATTAGGGGAAGTAGGAACAATGCTAAATAATGTAGAAAATGACCAAGAACATATAAGAAAAAAAAGATATCGTAGTTAAAGTAAAAACTTAAAGAATAGTAACAAAACAAGAAAGTTAAAATATAAGTATACCTACTGTCTAATTAACAAAGAAATTTTTATAAACTTGGCGGCGACCTACTCTCCCTTTCCAAGTACCATCAGCGCTAAAAAGTTTCACTTCCGAGTTCGAGATGAGATCGGGTGGTTCATTTTTGCTATAGCCACCAAGTCAATAAAAATTTCTAACTTAACAATTTTAACTTAATATTTAACACTGCATACACACATATAGAAAGCAAATAAATCAATCAGGCTATTAGTACTAGTTAGCTTCACATGTTACCATGCTTCCACACCTAGCCTATCAACGTGGTAGTCTTCCACGGCCTTAATTGGGAAATCTTTTTGAAGAGGGTTTCTTGCTTATATGCTTTCAGCAATTATCCCATCTATACATAGCCACCCAGCGATGCTATTGGCATAACAGCTGGTACACCAGAGGTATATCCATCTCGGTCCTCTCGTACTAGAGTCAGACCTTCTCAAATTTCCTTCACCCACGGCAGATAGAAACCGAACTGTCTCACGACGTTCTAAACCCAACTCACGTATCACTTTAATCGGCGAACAGCCGAACCCTTGGGACCTTCTTCAGCCCCAGGATGTGATGAGTCGACATCGAGGTGCCAAACGGTGTCGTCGCTATGAACGCTCGAACACCATCAGCCTGTTATCCCCGGCGTACCTTTTATCCGTTGAGCGATGACCCTTCCATACAGAATCACCGGATCACTATGACCGACTTTCGTCTCTGCTTGGCTTGTCAGCCTCGCAGTCAGGCAAGCTTATGCCATTATACTATCAAGCTGATTTCCGACCAGCTCTAGCTTACCTTCGCACGCCTCCGTTACTTTTTAGGAGGCGACCGCCCCAGTCAAACTACCCACCATACAATGTCCTAGTTCCAGATAATGAAACATAGTTAGATATCAAAAGTGTAAAGGGTGGTATCTCAAGGTTGACTCCATTATAGCTAGCGCCATAACTTCAAAGTCTCCCACCTATCCTGCACATCACACTTTTAATAACAATGTAAAGCTATAGTAAAGGTGCACGGGGTCTCTTCGTCTAACCGCGGGTACCCCGCATCTGCACGGGGAATTCAATTTCGCTGAAGTGATGTTGGAGACAGTGGAGAAATCGTTACGCCATTCGTGCGGGTCGGAACTTACCCGACAAGGAATTTCGCTACCTTAGGACCGTCAGTGTTACGGCCGCCGTTTACTGGGGCTTCAATTCGGAGCTTGCACCCTTCCTATTAACCTTCCAGCACCGGGCAGGCGTCAGACCCTATACTTCCACTTACGTGTTTGCAGAGTCCTGTGTTTTTAGTAAACAGTCGCTACTCCCTATTTTGTGCCACCTACTCATAGTTGCCTAAAAGCAGGTTACCCTTCTTCCGAAGTTACAGGTATAATTTGCCGAGTTCCTTCAACATCATTCTTTCAACACCTTAGTATACTCTACTCATCCACCAGTGTCGGTTTACGGTACGGCCTCATAAATATAAGTGCTATTTCCTGGAGCTTCTTTTAAGCATAGATCAATCCAATAAGATCTATACAAATACGAAACCCGTCACACTTAAGAGGTTTAGGAATATTAACCTAATTGCCATCGACTACTCCCTTACGGACTCGCCTTAGGAACCGACTAACCCTACGCAGATTAACTTAACGTAGGAACCCTTAGATTTTTGGTGAGAGTGTTTTTCACACTCTTTTACGCTACTTATGTCAGCATTCTCACTTCCGATATCTCCAGCAGTTTTCACAAACCACCTTCACAGACTTACGGAACGCTCCGCTACCGCGCCTATTGATCGAAATCAATAAGCACTCACATCTTCGGTATACAGCTTTAGCCCCGGTACATTTTCGGCGCAGAAAAACTTATTTAGACAAGTGAGCTGTTACGCTTTCTTTAAAGGATGGCTGCTTCCAAGCCAACCTCCTAGCTGTAACGGTTCTTCTACTTCCTTCCCCACTTAGCTGTAATTTTGGGACCTTAGATAGTGATCTGGGTTGTTTCCCTCTTCACCACGGACTTAGCACCCGTAGTGTGCCTGCTGTATAATTAATTGTTGGTATTCGGAGTTTAGTTAGATTTGGTAAGACGGTGAATCCCCCTAGTCTATCCAGTGCTCTACCCCCAACAACATACATACAACGCTCTACCTAAATAGATTTCGCGGAGAACCAGCTATTTCCAAGTTTGATTGGCCTTTCACCCCTAATCACAACTCATCCAATAATGTTGCAACATTAACTGGTTCGATCCTCCAGTGTGTTTTACCACACCTTCAATCTGGTCATGACTAGATCACTTGGTTTCGGGTCTAATCCATAAAACTAAAACGCCCTATTCAGACTTGCTTTCGCTACGCCTACACCTAACGGCTTAAGCTTGCTTCATAGATTAACTCGCTGACCCATTATGCAAAAGGTACGCTGTCACTCTAAATATCAATAAATTGATATAGAGCTCCAACTGTTTGTAAGCACTTGATTTCAGATTCTATTTCACTCCCCTCCCGGGGTTCTTTTCACCTTTCCCTCACGGTACTTGTTCACTATCGGTCGTTAAGGAGTATTTAGGCTTGGAGGATGGTCCCCCCATATTCAAACAGGATTTCACGTGCCCCGCTCTACTCAAGGATTTAAAAACTTTCTACTTATACAGGACTATCACCTTCTATGGTTACTATTTCCAGAGTATTCTAATTCTTATTCTTAAATCACTAGCCTTTTCCGCTTTCGCTCGTCACTACTAACAGAATCTCGGTTGATTTCTTTTCCTTTGGCTACTTAGATATTTCAGTTCACCAAGTTTGCTTTACATACTTAGTACGTAATAACTAGCTAAACTAGTTGGGTTTCCCCATTCGGAAATCTGCGGATCAAAATTTGTTGACAATTCCCCACAGCTTATCGCAGCCTGCCACGTCCTTCATCGCCTCTTAACGCCAAGGCATCCATCAAGTGCTCTTAATAATTTATTTATCCGACTATATGCAGAATATGCAGAGTTAAATATTATTAAAATTGAATTGAGATTAAATTAATCTCTACCATAAAACTTGTCAAACATCTAAAAACTAAATTAATCTTTTATATGTTATAACCTAATAAATAATATGTCAACGCCTTTTTGCACAAAACATTTACTTATATTATCAACAACAATATACTAGCAATCCTAAACAGTATAATCTGAGAAATATGTGGTAAACTTATATATACAGTAAAAATTAATAAAAAAGATATTTTGTAAGATAAAATGTGTTAAAATCAATTGCCTAAAAATGATAATAAACATTCGGAGTATTTCTAACGTATGAAAAGTAATCTCTCTTTTATAAAAAACGTTGCTTTAAATTGTATGTCTAAGCTCATTGGCGTATTAAATATTAAGAAAGTAAAACACTTCATTGTGAATAAATATAATACTCTTCATAAAGAAATGACAGTGCTTCTTAAAAAATCTAAGAACCTGTTAAACACCAACATTGAAATCGGTTTATATCACTTTTATAAAGGTAGCATATCAGATGCAAAGTTACGATTTTGGTTAATTAGCATATTTTACCCCCATTTACCTATAGTCTGGTATAACATCGGAAGGTGTCATTTTGCGGTAGGGAATACTAACAAAGCTTATAATTATTTAACAAGGGCACTAAAATTAGATAATGACCACGAGGAGGCGTCTTACTATATAAAAAAAATGACAAACTCAGCGCCTATTACAGAATTGCCAAAAAACCTCATAAGACAATATTTTGATTACACAGGTGAATATTTTGTTGAGCATTGGTTGATTGCCAAACAATATAGAGGGCATGAACTTGTACACATGATAATTACAAAAATCTTCAACAACTCCACTTCTGAGCTCAATATACTCGACCTTGGTTGTGGAACTGGAATATGTGGTCATTTCTTGAAAATAAATAGTATTGGAAACCATATAACAGGAATTGACATTTCAAGTAGAATGCTAAATATCGCAAGAGGATGCTTTATAAAAGGTAAGCCTGTTTACAATGAATTAATACATATGGAAATGAAAGAGTTTCTTAAACAAGAGAAAAACCAGCAGTATGATGTAATTATCTTTGCTGAAGTGCTACATTATCTACATGACTTTCAAGAAGAGTTGGAATTAGCAAAAAGATCTACGAGCAAAAAAGGAGTTATTGTATGTTTAATAAGAAGAAAGGAAGGTGAAGGTATTGACTTTGTAAACAAAGGAGACTATTTTCGTCACTCAGAAAGTTATGTTCAACATGTTGCAAAAGAAATAAATATGCAAATAAGTTATATGAGTTACTGTAAAATATATGGCAGTCAGGTTGACGGTATCTTGTTTGCATTACAGCATCAACAAAAAAATCCGAAAAACCTAACTTAAAAATCGCTCAAAATGACTTTTAAGTACCTATATATAATAAAAGAATAAAAGGAACTTTATGAATAACATTACCATTAATTACGCAAAGGACAGCAAATTAACCGACTTTGGAAAAGCAGTTCTATCAGACAGGTATTTAATAGAAAATGAAAGTTATCAAGACCTCTTTGCACGTATTGCTAATTACTATTCTGATAATAAAGAACATGCGCAGCGTCTTTATGACTACATGAGCAACTTGTGGTTCATGCCTTCAACACCAATACTCAGCAATGGTGGCACTAAGAGAGGGTTACCTATCTCTTGCTTTCTTAATGAAACCGAAGACAGCTTGCAGGGAATAGTTGATCTATGGAACGAAAATGTTTGGCTTGCTGCACGTGGAGGAGGCATAGGTAGTTATTGGGGAAATTTACGCTCAATAGGCGAAAGCGTAAAGGGTAGCGGCAAAACATCAGGAATTGTTCCATTTATTGTAGTGCAAAATGCTCTAACACTTGCAATTAGTCAGGGATCCCTAAGGCGAGGAAGTTCAGCAGTCTACCTTCCTGTATCTCATCCGGAGATAGAAGAGTTTCTAGATTTACGCAAGCCAACAGGCGGTGACCCAAATCGCAAAGCGTTAAATATACATCATGCTGTAATAGTAACAGATAAATTTATGCAGGCTGTTGAGAATGATCAAGAATGGAATTTAATAAGCCCTCACAACAATAAGGTTATTTCAACTGTAAAAGCGCGGGATATATGGATCAAAATATTAACAGCAAGAGTTGAAACTGGAGAACCTTACATTATTTTCCTTGATGCAACAAATAACAATAAGCCAGAATCTTACAAAAAGCTCAACTTAGACATCAAGATGTCAAATCTATGCAGTGAAATAACTTTAACCACAGGTTATGATCACCTGAATAAGTCACGCACTGCTGTGTGTTGTCTATCATCCGTAAACCTTGAGTACTACGAAGAATGGAAAGACAATAAACTCTTCATAGAAGGTATAATGCGCTTTCTTGATAATGTATTGGAAGATTTCATAAATAAAGCACCGAATGAAATGCAGCGAGCAAAATATTCTGCAGCCAGAGAACGCAGTATTGGTCTTGGTGTGATGGGCTTTCACTCATTTTTACAAAGCAAAATGGTTCCTTTTGAATCAGTAACAGCACAACAATGGAATAAAAAAATATTTAAGTATTTACGCGAGCAAGCAGATATAGTTTCTAAAAAATTAGCAGAAGAAAAGGGAGCATGTTCTGATGCCAAAGAAGTTGATCTAATGGAAAGGTTTACACACAAACTCGCTATTGCTCCTACTGCCTCGATCTCCATTATTGCAGGTAATACCTCCCCTGGAATAGAACCATACGCAGCAAACGTATTCATACAAAAGACACTTACAGGCTCATTTGTAGTGCGAAATAAATTCTTGCAAAAACTATTAGCAGAAAAAAATCAAGACAATGATAAAATATGGTCTTCAATTTCAACAAACGAGGGTTCCGTTCAGCATTTAGATTTTCTTAGTGAGCATGAAAAATTGACATTTAAAACAGCGTACGAGCTTGACCAAAGATGGATTATAGAACATGCAAGTGATAGAACTTCGTATATTTGTCAATCTCAATCAGTAAATCTGTTCTTACCTGCCAACGTACATAAACGTTACTTGCACAAAATACACATGCTTGCTTGGAAAAAAGGATTGAAGAGCTTATATTACTGCAGATCACAATCAATGCAGAGAGCCGATAAGGTCTCGCATGACATATTCAAAAAAAGTGAAATATTGCAACAAAAAACAGATATTGACTACGATGAATGTCTGTCATGCCAATAGCGGCCTTACTCAGAAAAAGTAGAGAGAAAGTTAAGCAAATGGGTAAATAGACTTCTTGCATAACCATATAACGCACTTTTATTGGGAATAGAAACGAAAAAACTTCCTTGACAAACTCCGCCAGCCCTCTTATCATAAAATTGAAGCTATTTATTTATCTTCTCTGTACAGATTAAATGACAAAAAAACTCACGTATCTGGCGTCTCATGTTTAATTTTTTGCACTATGTGCACCTTATGTCTTTATAAAACTTCTGCCTACATAAGCTGAAACGCGCTTATAAAGCGTTTAAAACATAAAAAAACGCCAACTTAAAAAATGGATAG
>NZ_JAPQLM010000155.1:0-4305 GCF_028981765.1 Wolbachia endosymbiont of Drosophila seguyi | reverse complement strand
GAAAAAGGAAGTTTTCTTGTTCGTGTAAAACTCAACACAATGGATTTTCTGAAAAGTTTTCGAGTATATTATATTTTTAATTTGTAGAATAAGGTTTTTTCCTTTTTGCATATTTCACCTAAAAAGGACACATTTTAGACTTCTTTGTTGAAATAAAACAGAAACAAAAGTGCTGTCCCTTGCACTCTTTGGATAATTTAATGATAAAAAATTTGGAGAGAAATTTTATACACTATCGCTGATATTTTTCCTTAAGTTGACGCCATTGCCTGAACGGATACAACTTAATTTTTAATCTGCAGGAGTCAAGTTGAGAATGTCCAATTTTCCACTTTCTTTATAGCATAACATACTTCAGCGCCTCTTGCTCCTCTTGAAGTCCAATGGGCTCACCACTTATGTGTAAATTAATCGTTAATGTTGTACACGTTCTTTTCTTTTTCTACTCTCTCTTGCTCTTCAATACAATATATAGCAAGCGGATTAGCTTTAAGTCTTTCGACTCCTATTTCTTCTCCTGTTCCATCGCAGTAACCATAAGTGCCTAATTTTATTTTTTCTAACGCCTCCTTAATTTTTTCTTTTCTATCTTTTCGACGCTTGATTAATTTCTCGTTTCCACTATCTTCATCAGAATAGTATGTATCAATACTATTATCTTCTAGTTCTTGTTTCTCTAACTCAGCGAGTATTGATTGTAACTTTAAGCTGAAGTATTCCAGTTGTTTTACGCTCATATATTCTTCATCTTCTGAAGGAGTGTAATCTTCTGGTGACTTTATTTTTGGTAACTTTTCCATAATTGCATTATCAAAAAAATAATAAAACCTGTATAATTTATGAACAAAAAATTATACTACCTCAAAGTAAACACTATAATTTATAATAAACATTTAAAAGCCTAGTATGATCGACTCAGTAAAAAAATTAGTAATAGATGATAAGAACTTTACCTATATAGTATGTATTTTTATCATAATGTTAAGTTTATCTTCATTTACACTTAAAAACAACAATAAACAAGAAGTTATGTTAACATTAACATGGATATGTGCTACATTTGTTTTGCAGATTTCTACAAATAATTTGTTTACATCTGATTATCATGATGGAATATTAGAGCAAATCTTTGTACAGCCACTCTCTTCTAGGCTTATAGTTGCTTATAAAATTTTCGCTCACTGGTTATTATTTGGGTTACCGATTTCAGTAATTTCTTCCATATTCAGCTTTGCAATTCTAGGCAATAGTATTGAACACTCAATAGCAGTTGGAGTGTCTTTATTATTTAATACGCTGATAATCACCAATATTTCAGCTACTGGAAATGCATTGATGATTGGTCAAAACAACTTAGCATCAGGAGTATCGCAAATTCTTGTTTTGCCAATGATAATGCCAACCTTTGTGTATTTTAAAATGCTAACTCAATTTGAAAATTTATCCTTGAATATTTATACACTACTAATCACCATCTTAGTTTTTGTTATTTTGATTGTTAACAGCACCATAACTACTCACATGGCACTAAAATTTGCTGTGGAACAGGATTGAAAAATCTTACTGTTATTCAGTAGACTTCTTGCATAACCTAGAAAAAAGGCAAATAGTTATTATAGATTTAGGTTTATCGACAATTTGAAAAACCTTCATTCCAGCATCCTTCCCTGTCATCCAAGTAGCCCTTCGTTGTCATCCCAGTGTCAAAAACTGGGATAACAGCTAACCTGACAACCGTCATCCCGCTACTTGTTAGCGGCTAAGAGATACCGTGACGGTATGACGGTTCGCGGTGGCATGACGATAAGCCTCATCATCCCGCTACGTGTTAGCGCCGCGGCGGTATGACGATTCGCAGCGGCATGACGAGAAAGGGGCTACTTGGATGATACCTTTTTTCTACTTAGTTTGGGTTATGCAAGAAGTCTATTCCTTCATAAGGAGAAGTAGTTAAAGGAATTTACTCTATTTCTCCCTCTTTTTTTATTATTTTTAATCTATAGTTAACGTAAAAGAGATATGCAAAAACTCTATTGATCCATAGTCTGCAAATTATTAATAACACTTACTTTAAAGAACCTCACTTTACGCTGATCTTTGAGCGCTCTTCTGTGATATTTTGTAAGAGTATAACTTGTGAAATCGTCTTCCCTATAGATTAAAGAGTTACACTGCTTTATATGTGATGCTATCCACTCTGCATAGTCCTGATGATCGGTTGCAATGAATATTTCCCCTGTTATAAGTATTTTTTTTGCTAATAAATTTAAAAATTCCGTATTAATTAATCGTCTTTTATTGTGACTTCTTTTTGGCCATGGATCTGGAAAGAGAATAAAGAATCTTTCAACACTGTTATCAGGAAAATTTGCAATCAATTCTCTTGCATCTTCTGTCCACATTAAAATATTTTTTATGTTCTGTATTTCTATGTTTGTTAGCAAGCGAGAAACCCCCTTTAAGTAGGGCTCACATCCTATAAATAATAGATCAGGTTCATTGAGCACCTGGTAAAGCATATTTTCACCGTTGCCAAAGCCTATTTCTACCCATATTCTTTTTTGTGAATTTACAATTTTCTCTATAGATTCCTTGCTGTTTTGAATAGAATATTTTTCCAATATTTCATCAACATCAGGTTTTAGCCTGGACCTTCTGGAGAACGATCTAATCCACTTGCTATTCTTAAATAGCATATTCTTGATACATATATAATTTTCTCACTATATTTTATATAGCTTAAACAATTCTCGAAATGAGTTAATGAAAAATTACTTGTCAATAATTGTTAATATTATATAATATATGAGTTCTAATAAAGTTTAAGTTAAAGGTATGAATAATAATAATCCAGTCGTAAATCTACCGGTTACTATCAGAAAGCTATCATCAAACAAATTTATAGAAGAGATATGTCAAGGCCAATTTGAGGATCAAGATAATACCTTGTTTGAAGATTCTTTTGTTAACAAAATTAAAGAAGGAGATGTGGTAGAAGGTGTAATTACAAGAATAAACCCTAACGACGTTGTGGTTGATATTGGTTTAAAATCTGACGGGAGAATTCTGATCAAGGAACTCGGTTGTAATGATGAGGTCATTATTGGCTCGAAAATCAGAGTTTATGTGGAAAGAATTGAAGATTATCATGGTAATGTTGTTCTTAGTCGTGAAAAAGCAATTAGGGACGAAAAATGGAATAAGTTGGAAGAAGATACAGTTACAAGGGCTGAAGTAAGCGGAGTTATTAAACGCTCAATTAAATGTGGCTTTATTGTTGATCTTGGTGACGGAATAAGCGCTTTTTTACCGCTGAGTCATGTGGATTTGAAGCAAGTAAAAGATGCGAAGCACCTTATTGAAACTGAACAAAAGTTCATCGTGCTTAAAATGGATAAGAAGCAGGGCAATATTGTAGTATCAAGAAAGCTGGTGTTAGAAAAATTGCACGCTGGTGAAAAAATTAAATTTTTAGAATCTTTAAATGAAGGCGATATAATAGAAGGGAAAATAAAAAGTATCACTCATTACGGTGTATTTGTCGGTATTCATGAATCAGATGTAGTGGGAGTTATAGATGGATTGTTACATATTACAGATATCTCTTGGAGTAGGGTAAGTCATCCGTCTGCAGTTTTTACTTGTGGTCAGACTATAAAAGTTAAAATTATAAAAATAGATAAGGAAAATGCTAAAATTTCCTTGGGTGTGAAGCAGCTAGAAGATAGCCCTTGGCAAGATGCAGAGTCAAAATATCCAGTTGATAGTGTGCATAAGGGTTATGTAACAAGCATAGAAGATTATGGATTATTTGTTGAGCTTAGACCTGGAATTGAAGGTTTAGTGCACTCGTCAGAAATAACTTGGGTTAAGAGTAATTTACCAGTTAGTAGTCTCGTAACAAGGGGACAAGAAGTATATGTAAAAATTCTCAGTATTGACATTGCTAAGAGTAGGATGAGTTTAAGCATGAAAAGGTGTGTAGACAACCCTTGGCAAGTATTTATCAATAAATATCCTCCTGGTTCTATTGTTTCTGGTGAAGTGAAGAATAATACCGGCTCATATGTATCTGTTGCTTTCGGTGATTCTGAAATAGATGAGAACGTAGAAGGGACAATATATGTGAAAGATTTTAGTTGGTCTAAAAATGGTTCAGATGAGATAAAGAAGTATAATGTAGGTGATAAAATAGAAGCAAAAGTAATAAGGGCTAACGTGAATCGGGCAAGAATTTATCTTGGAATAAAACAAATAGAGTATGATCCTCTTGAAGAACTGATAAAGAAAGTTAAGGTAGGTGAT
>NZ_JAPQLM010000154.1:0-6702 GCF_028981765.1 Wolbachia endosymbiont of Drosophila seguyi | reverse complement strand
AAATGGCTATTTTATAATGAATTTTGTCAGTAGCCACCAGATTTTTTCAGTTGCTATGCAACAAAGCCATTCCAGTGTCAAGCACTGGGATCTGGTAGACAATGTTCATACAGCAGCTACTCGGATGACACCTTGTGCTTGCTGGCTATAATTGCTAAGGATTTTTATTTAATTTAACTGCATCTTTTGCCTTATCCAATAACCCATTAATAAAACCAATTTCGCTTGGTTTATCAAGTAAATCAGATGCAATGTTAGTATATTCATTAATGACAACTGGAACTGGCGTATCACAATTAGCTAACTCACATATTGCAACACGCAAAATAGATAAGCTTATAAGATTTAACCGTGAAAGGGACCAACTTGGGTGTAAATAAGACTCTATTATTTTATCATATTCTTCACTGCTTTTTATAACCTTATATAACAAGTTTTCTAAGAACTGATGTTCAAATTCTTCACATTCAAATATATCTTTCAACTTATTTATGTAGTCCTTAAGCTCACAATTTTCCAGTTTAAAAGTGCTTTTGTTGTAACCTACGAAAATATTTGAATAAGCAATTTGTACAGCAAGAAATCTTGCCGTGCTTCTTTTTATGCGCCACTTTTTATCTACTGGTTTTTCCTCCATTATTTTAATTTATTGTGGAAATCTATCATACGCAAAACAGTTGAGGCTGCATGGCCACCAACGTTCTTTTTGTTTTTATCAGCGCTAACTAGTGCTTTATCTTTGCTGTCAGCGGTAATTACACCCATACCAAGGGGTATTGCATAACGCATAACAACCTCATTTAAGCCTTCAATTACTCCTTTACAAACATATTGATAATGATCGGTTTCACCGCGAATTACGCACCCAAGAGCTAAATAACCATCATAATTAGTATGCCCACTCTTGACTGCAAAAAGAATTGTAGCTGGTATCTCAAATGTACCAGGAACCTCAACTACATCGTAACTGGCATTACTGCCTTTTAATTTATCAATTGCACCTTCAAGCAAAAGGTTCGCTATTTCAGTATAATAAATCGAACTAACTATTAGTATTCTCGACATTTACTACCACTTTTTTTGTTAAAAACAACTTTATTAATGACTGTTGAATTAGAGTTATAATATTACTAAATATCCAATATATTACCAGGCCGGCAGGAAAAGAAGAAAAAATAAAGACAGAAATGTAAGGTAAAAACTTCATAACATTTACTTGAATATCATCTTTACTGGTTTGATCTTTCTCACTTAGCTTCTGCTGAATTATCATGGTGGCACCGAAAATTATAGGTAAAATGCCTATAGAAATAGGAAAGTTATAATTAAACAACCCAAATAATGTAAAGATGTTCGTTGGGTCAGGAGCTGAAAGATCCTTAATCCATAAAAAAAAAGGAGCATGCCTCATCTCTATAGTAACAAATAATACTTTATATAGAGCAAAAAATACCGGTATTTGTATTAGCATGGGAAAAATGCTCGACATTGGATTTACGTTGTTTCTCTTAAACAATGCAATTGTCTCTTTATGCTGCTTTAAGCTGTCATTTTTATACAACTCTTTTATACGAGTTAATTCAAGCTGCAGGCTTTTTACCTTAAACATCGAAATATATGATCTATTAAATAAGGAAAGCATCAAAAGTTTGATTACTAAAGTCAGCAATAATATTGCTAAGCCAAAATTTTTTAAAACGAAGTTAAAATATTCAAGCAGTAAAAACACTGGTTTAGTTATAAAGTAAAGAACACCAAAATCTACAGCTTTATCAAACAGGGGTATATTGAGAGTGTCCTTATAAGAATCCAGTAAATTCAACTTTTTTGCTCCAGCAAAAAAATAATTCACATTAGAAACGCTTGCACCAGGAAGTATGCTCTTGTAAGGTTTGACAAAATCTACTTGGAATTTATCAGTATTATTAACGTTTGTGTGTTTAATGCTTACATTTATTTTATCAGATTTTTCAGGTATGATGGCTGTGAGCCAGTATTTATCAGCAAAACCAAACCAATTTTTTTCACTCGTGCTTGCTTTTATTAAATGTTTTTTGGAAATATCCTTATATGTCCACTCCTCTAGTTTATTATCAAATGCACCCAGTACTCCTTCATGGGATATCCAATAAGATTCGTTGATATTGTCACGTTTACGGTTAATTTTACCATAAGGAACCAAAACTACATTATCCTTTGTATTATTTTCAACAACTTGCTCAACTTTAAACATGTAATTATCGTCGAGGTTAATTTTCATTCTAAATAAAATGCCATTCTCATTGTCCCAAGATAAATTGACCTCTTTTTGATTAAGTTTATCTGCTCGCCAGACTGCTTTAGAATCTGGAACTTTAATCTTGTTACTCGGATCGAGCCACCCAAATTCTGCAAAATATACATCTTTTGATTCTGCAGGTGACAGTAACACCACTTGTGGAGAAGAAGAACTCGGTTCTAAGTGGTAATTAGTTAAAATTAAGTCATCAAACCTTGCACCTTTCAGAGAAATTGATCCTTTAATCATGTTATTGGTTAAACTAACCCTCTGTTCTCGAGTAGAATTAATAATTTCAGAACGATTTTGGTATATTATAGGAGCAAGGTCGTTAAAAGATTCGATATGTTCAATATTTTCAATCAATGGCTGGTTTTGGTTTGTACTAAAAAAATTATCATAAATAATACGCCAAGACACCATGATTAACATGGAAAGGATAGCTGCCAAAATTAAACTTTTTGCTTCTGACATGAAATTAAATCAAACATATCTTCTTAAAGTGTATACTAAATATTGTACTAAAACAATGAAATTTACTTATTTTTAATAATAACTTTTAACGCTGATCTTTAAAATTTATTTTAATAGCTTCAAATTTTAACAATATGAACGCGGTGAAAAATCTAGTTATTTGGTTGCTAATAATAGCCACTACTGCAATGCTTATTGATTCACAAAGGGACAAACTAAGCGACAGATTTCTCAGTACTTTTTTACCATATAAAGGAAGAATTCAAAATAGCGGTCAGAATAGTGGAAGTATTGAATTTACGAAGTCATATGATGGACACTTTTATATTCAGGCTCAAGTCAATGATCGCAATATAACGTTTTTGCTTGATACTGGAGCAACCGATATTGTTCTATCACAAAAAGACGCATTACATGTTGGTATTAACTTACAAAATGTTCAGGATTTTAAAATATATGAAACTGCGAAAGGTCAAATAAAAGCTGGAGTGGTTCAAATACCTCAAGTTAAAATAGGAAATTTTTTGATTAATGATGTACAGGCAAGCGTTAACACTCATTCTATGTCTCATTCACTACTTGGAATGAGCTTTTTAAGGTATTTTCATTTCACTATAAGAGATAATAAGTTGATATTATACCGCGACTAAACACTTCTACAATCTACTTATCAAAGCTCTGTAGGTCAATATAGGAGCAGAAATAAATATTGCAGAACAAGTGCCAATCAAAATACCAAAAAAAATGATCAAGCTGAAGTCTCTCACTGCATCTGTGCAGATTAATACCAAAGGAAGAGCAGCAAGAAGGGTTGTACCAGAAGTTAATATAGTGCGAAATAATGTAGCGTTGATACTTGCATCTACTACCTCACTCATCCGCCCACTTTTACCACTCCTGCGATACTCTCGAATCCGATCATATATAATTACTGAGTTATTGATTGAATAACCAATGACAGTAAGGAGAGCTGCAACTGATGAAATATTAAACTCAATGCCAGTTAGGCTAATAAAACCAACAGTTAAAATCACGTCATGAATCAGTGCTGTTATTCCACTGAATCCACATTGCCAATTAAATCTAAACCAAACGTAAAAAAATATTCCAACAATCGCGATCAACATGGATAACATTCCTTCAAATATTCGTGTTGAGCTTATTTGTGGGCCAACATAGTCTATTTTACGATAGCTTATTGAGCTCCCCAGCTTTTCTTCTAGTATGCTTTTTATCTTTTTGATTTTATCTTCATCTCCTTCATCTTTAAAACGCATGACTAAATTATCACCCGCTTTTGAACTCTGCACTGTAAAACCATTTTCTTTTAATGCATCGAGAATAGAGTGATTCTCATCTGAAGATTTTATCTCTATCAAAATTCCGCCTGCAAAGTCCATGCCTAAGTTCACTCCACGCAGCACAACAGTGAATATTGAAAAGATGATAAGAATAATGCTAATTAATGCAGTCAAATCCCTATATTTACTAAACTTGATATCGAGGTTGTCTGGAATGAGTCTAAGTGCCATGCTATTTACTTAAACTTGAATTTTATATACTTTTCAAAAAATTCACTAGTTTATTCTGTGATTGTTTGATTATGTCAATTTTTCCATCAGTTAATTCTTGTCTGTCAATTAAGTTCTATCTAGCTTGCATACTACCATTTTGAAGTACATTACAAAAGCGAAATACTGCCAATTTGGCCCATCATTTTATCTCTGCAAGCTTATCCCCCCCTTGCTATGTTAGCAACGCAACCTAAGCTAGGTTCCTTCATAGCAGTGTTAGGTACACTGCCATATCTTTCAAAACTTTCATGCTCTATAGCTTCCTCAACACTTTTTCCTCCTAAAAGACAGTTTTCCCCTAAACTTTTTCCCCTATTTTTTAACTCATTAAGCCTTGCTCTGTTTTCCCCATCAATCTCCACTTTTATTTTATTGCTGCCTTTCTCACTAGGACTTAGATAAATACTTATCTCTCCTACCTCAGTAGTAAAAGACATTTCAATACCACCTTTTGAGACATCCATGTAATTTCTTTTTCCCCCTATTTCTTCTACATTTTCAACTCTTACTATACTTTCTCCAATTTTGAGTATGCCAACTCTTAAATTTAAGTCTTTGGCTTTTTCATTGTTTAGGATTTCTGCAACTTCAACAATACTATCTTGCGAGTACTCTATACAAAAATATCTATTATCCTTGTCTACTCCTAATACATTTTGAGTCTGCTTGCTTTTGTTTACAATACTTTCATATGCTAAACCTTTTAGCTTGCTTTCAATTTCCTTACATTTCTCAGAAAGACCATCATCAAATCCATTACAAGTAACTATCTGCTCAAACTCATTCCCATCGAAAAAATTATGGCGTTTTACTTTCCCACCTTCTAACAATAAATTACTAACAATGCTTTTGATAATGTCCTCTTCGGACACTTCATTTTTTCTGTTACAGTTTTGATCTTCACTTTCTTTATTACAGTTTTGATCTTCACTTTCTTTGTTACAGTTTTGACCTTTACTTTCTTTGTTACAGTTTTTATCTTTACTTTGATAGGGAAAGTTATCAAATACAAAAGTGTTACTTCTGTTACTTATATGACTACCACTAGTAAGATCTTTTATTTCTTCAAATACTGTATTTGTTACAGTTTTGTTACAACAACTACATTTTAAATTTAACATTACTTCTTTTTCTAAGTATTTAGCTACTATGCACTTAATACTTTCTGGAGTATTTTTTATATCTTTTTGTTCATTTTGTTCTGTTATACCTCTCACCTCCCCACAGCATTTATCAATCAGATCCTGTTTACTTTGAGTTAACGACATTTTTAGTTTCATAAAAAGTGAGTCTTTTAGAAAAGGATTATCATCTTCTAGGTCCCGATCATTTTCTGAATCCAAATCATCTGTTAACTCCATTGAATCAAGATTACCTGAACTATAGTACGAACCCTTTTTTGAGTCCGAACTATCTTCTGAGTTCCCATCACTATCTGACCAATTGTCAACTTTCGGAAATTCTGAGCTTTTCTGTTCACCTTCAAAAGTCTGATTACTACCACCAGCGCCCTTTGTCAAATTTTCTTTATTTTCACAAGAACCACCTAAAGAATAGCCTTGACCCTCTTCTTGATCTGAAGCACTTAATTTACTATAAGTTGCTTGACTATAACCATTGAAGTTATAACCTAAACCATTACTACCATGCTGTAAAGGATCGCTTTCAAAAGTTTGTGAATTATCACTTTCACCTAACAAACCACCATTTGTTGGATTACATACATTTTCTGTATATTTTTGATTATTTTGTGCTTCTATTTTCCTCTTCTTGTACAACGGTTCAAACTGATCAATTTCAATCGATCGTACTCGTTTCCTTGAAGGAAAGTCCTCTGGAATCTGATCCTCATCGTCAGAATTGTGACCTGAATCACAAATTACATGATCATTGCAGGTAGAATTATGCTCTTGACTAATCAAGGAAAGCTGAATTAGATTGCTAAAAACAATATTATCTAGCTGTACTGAATCAGTACTTTCAAAAATTTGTGGATTATTACTCACGTCTGGCAAATCACCTGATAAACCAGTCTGATGATTATTTTCACCTACCCAACCATCAGTTGGTGTTGGAATGCATATTCCTGTATATCTTTGGCTTCTAAGAAACTTCCCATTAGTTATTCCTGTTGAACTAAGATATAACCGAATTCCTGTGCCTTTTTGATTAAATTTTTTACAACTTTCTCTTTGTAACGTGTTTCATAATAATCTATTCCTCTTTCTACATATTCTTGTCCATACTTCAACATACTATAAAAGATACATGCTAATTTCCTTGCCGTAGCAGTAATCGCTTTTGGTGCACCTAGTCGTTTTTTTAACCTTCTACAATATGCACCTATTCCGCTATTGCTTCTTGATACACAGTGAG
>NZ_JAPQLM010000153.1:0-4384 GCF_028981765.1 Wolbachia endosymbiont of Drosophila seguyi | reverse complement strand
TAAACATGGAAAAATCATAGGACGCATCAGGAATAACATCCCTATTATAAAAAGCAGTATGAAACAAATAGTTATATGACGTTTTTGCATGTGTTTAGCATAGCTAATTTACTGAAAAATATGCAATTTATTTTTCCTATGTTGAAAGTATTTTACGATTTGTAATACTATCATTTTTTACTAAAATTTAGTTGTTTAATCCGCAGGCAAAGATAGATTTTGAGCTCTCTAAATATCTCTTTTGCTATTATAATTATGCTAGTTAATAGGGGAAGTAACTTTTATATGATGTCAGAAATTTTATTTTTCGGAAAGAATCTTGGATAGAGAGGAAAGCTTCTACAAAAAGAAATATGTGCGCTAAGAAATACAAAATAGCAGCATTAATAGTTGCAGCGGGAGTAGGCAGTAGATGCAATTCTACGATTCCTAAGCAATATATAAAACTGGCAGGTAAATCTGTTTTATTTCATACAATTAAAAGATTTCTGGCTAACCAATATATAGATTACATAAGAATAGCAATTAATAGAGACCATGAAAGTTTCTATGAGAAAGCTATATCACTAATTACAGACACTAAATTACTAAGCCCTGTATACGGAGGAGAAAACAGGCAAAGTTCAGTTAAACTAGGGCTTGAAAGCTTACAAAAAATTAACCCAGATTTTGTAGTTATACACGATGCTTGTAGGCCTTTTGTGTCAGATGTTCTGATAGATAACTTGGTTGAATCTATGATTAATGATCAATATACAGGAGTAGTTCCAGCAATAGAAGTTGAAGACACTATGTCATTGGTGAGTAATAGTTTTATTGAATCTACGATTTCAAGAGGAAAGCTCAGAGCCATACAAACCCCTCAAATTTTTAATTTCAAAGAATTATTATCATGCCATCAATCAGTCAAAGAATTTACTGACGATTCATCACTAATGGTAGAGCACAAAAAACATGTTGCGATTATTAAAGGTGAGAAAAGCAATTTTAAGTTAACCACAAAAGAGGATATCAATATGGCAAAGCTTCTTTTTGAAGAGCCAAAATTTCGTGTCGGAGCCGGTTATGATATACATAAGTTCATTAAAGTTCAAAATGGTGCTGAAAGCTTTATAAAAATTTGCGGTGTGAAAATTGAACACAACATGGCAATAGAAGCGCACTCTGATGGTGATGTTGCAATACATGCAATCGTTGATGCAATACTCGGAGCACTGGGATGTGGCGACATAGGAGAGCACTTTCCTCCTAGTTCCTCTGAATGGAAAGATTGCAATTCATCTCACTTTCTTGACTTTGCTGCTAAAAAAGCAAAAGAAAAAGGGTACAGCGTGTCTAATTTAGATATTACTATAGTTTGTGAAGAGCCTAAAATATCGCCTTACAAAGTAGAAATGAAGAAATTCATATCAAAAGCATTAGAAATTGATGATGAATTTGTAAATATCAAAGCAACCACTGCAGAGAAATTAGGTTATATTGGAAGAAATGAAGGAATAGCAGTGCATGCTTCTGTGTTATTGCATACAAACTTTTATTGGAAATAGAAACGAAAAAACTTACTTGACACCCTTCGCCAGCCCCCTTATCATGAAACTGAAGCTATTTATTTATCTTCTCTGTACAGATTAAATGACAAAAAAACTCAACGTATTTGGCGTCTCATGTTTAATTTTTTGCACTATGTGCACCTTATGTCTTTATCAAATTTCTAGCTATACAAGCTAAAATGCGCTTATAAAGCATTTAAAACATCAAAAAACGCCAACTTAAAAAATGGATAGTGAGTAATTAGCTACCCTAGGTTTTCTTTGCCTTTTTTTCTGTTTAGTAAATTTCTTAATGTTTATAATTTAGATTAGTTGCGGCTTAAAAGCAGATGAATCGCGGTTATTAAACGTTTAGAATAAAAAAACGCCATACTTGAAAGTATAATGTAAGTAACTAGCCAACCACGGGGCTTCTTTTGCCTTTTTTTTCGTTTGGTAAATTTCTTAAACATTTATGGCTAAACGACAATCGTCATCCCGCTACTTGTTAGCGGGATCTAGAGATACCGCGGCGGCATGACGTAGGACTGCTGTCATTCAAGTAGCTGACGCTGGAATCCAGCCTTGCTGTAATCTCATCAAGAACGTTGTGTTTTAACATAAGATCAGCCACTTTTATGCTTACCAACTTAATAAAATTCCTGGATCCAAGTAGTCAGGCTACTCGAATGACACCTTCATAAAGTGAAATGAGATCCCGCTAACAAGCAGCGGGATGACGAGAAAGGGGCTACTCGGATGATACCCTCATAAAGTAAAATGAGATCCCGCTAACAAGCAGCGGAATGACGGGAAAAGAGGTGCTGGGATGACACCTTCACAAAGTGAAATGAGATCCCGCTAACAAGCAGCGGGATGACGGGAAAAGAGGTGCTAGAATGACACCGTTTACTATGTAACATCTCATCATATCACAATGTTCGTACAGTTGTGGCGGTATGACGTAGAAAAACTGTTAACTTAAATCTATATTGACATGTCCCATTTTACGCTTATCCCTAACCTCTTTTTTCCCATATATGGTTAAACTAGCTTTTTCGTTGCTCAAATACTTATGAGAATCATATATATCATTACCTATTATATTTTTCGTCATACAAGGAAAGCGTAATACTACTTCCTGCATAGGTAGCCCGCATATTATCCTAACTAGCTGTTCAAATTGACTAACGTTACATGCATCCAAGCTCCAGTGGCAAGAATTGTGAGGTCTTGGAGCTAGTTCATTAACTAACAATTCGTTATCCTTAGTAACAAAAAATTCAATAGCCAGAATTCCTATTACATCAAGCGCATTTGCTATTTTCTTTGCAGCTCGTTGTACCTCTTGAGTTAATTTACTATCTATTTTAGCTGGCACTGTTGAAGTATCAAGTATTCCATCAACGTGGTAATTTTCTGCTATAGGAAAAAAAGCTACTTTACCGTTTTTATCTCTTGCAACGACTATTGAAACCTCTTTCAGTAAATCAACACTTGCTTCAAGAATGTACTCTGTATTCCAATCAAAGGAAGCAAATTGCTTCACTTCAGAATCATTCTCAAGCACATATTGCCCTTTTCCATCATAACCCATTTCTGTTGTTTTCAGCCTTGTTGGATAGCCAAAAGCTCTACTGCTTTTCAGTAGCTCATTATAATTTTGTATACTTTTGTATTCAGCAGTTTTTATACTCAAGCTTCTAATGAAATCTTTCTCTCTAAGCCTATTTTGCGCAATGTGTAACGCTTTTTTACCCGGATAAAAATTTACATCGATATCAATTGCACTACATGGAATATTTTCAGACTCAATAGTGACCAAATCCACACTCTGTGCAAAAGATTCAAGCGCTTTCTTATCAGAGAAATCTGCTATTGTGAAATCATCAGCAATAGAACAAGCTGGATCGTCTTTAGCACTGGCAAAAACATGTATTTTTTGTCCAAGTTTTGTTGCAGCGATAGCAGTCATTTTACCTAATTGTCCACCACCTATTATTCCTATTACTTTTTTGCTCAGCGCATCTGGTTCATTCATACTATAAATTGATATTTCCTAATTAAAGTATACTTGAAAAATCTATGAAAAAAGTATATAATTAAAATACTATTTTCTTATCATGAATATTTTATAATGATAGAATACACACTAACTACCAACTTTGTTGAAGTTACAGTTTTACCAATTTATATTGAAGAGCAATCCATTCCTTATGAAAATTGCTATGTATGGATGTATAACGTTAAGATAAAAAACAAAAGCCAATCAACTATTCAATTGTTAAGTCGTCATTGGCAAATAATAGATTATAAGGGAAAAGTAAATGAAATTGCCGGAGTTGGTGTTATCGGAGAACAACCTGTGATAAAATCTGGAGAGGTATTTAAATACACAAGTGGAACATACTTAAATGTACCGTCAGGAATAATGCAGGGTAAGTATGAATTTCTGAATGAAGAAAGCATAAAAGTTTTTGAAGTTATGATACCACCCTTTTCTTTGGATAGTCCATACATCAAAACTAGACCCCATTAACTGTCAAAATAGTTTATTTGTAACCAGACTGCATTCTGTGATTTTTAGCAAAGCACGATACACAATCGTCATCCCGCTACTTGTTAGCGGGATCTATGCTAAGATACCGCGAATGAATCGCGGTATGACGGTTCGCGGCGGCATGACGATAAGCTCGTCATCCCGCTACTTGTTAGCGGGATCTATGCTAAGATACCGCGAATGAATCGCGGTATGACGGTTCGTGGCGGTTATGACGTGTTAGCTATAGCTATCTTCAAAAATATGGTTGAATAATTGTTAATAATAGTGTATAATTATTAATATTTTTAAGCAC
>NZ_JAPQLM010000152.1:0-2860 GCF_028981765.1 Wolbachia endosymbiont of Drosophila seguyi | reverse complement strand
AAAGCGTTACAAGACATCAAAAAATGCCAATACTCGACAGAGATAGTAAAAGACTAGCTAACTCGGGGGTCCTTTGTCTTTTTTTCTGCTTAGTAAATTTCTTAAACATTTGCAGCGTAGGTTAGTTGCAATTAAAAGCAGCTAAATTGCAGTGTTTAAGACTTAAAAAACGCCAATACTGAAAATAGACAATGACTAGGGTTTCTTTTGCCTTTTTTTTCATTTGGTAAATTCCTTAATGTTTATGGCTAAACGACAATCGTCATCCCGCTGCTTGTTAGCGGGATCTATTGCTGAGATACCGCGAATGAATCGCGGTATGACGGTTCGCGGCGGTATGACGTAGGACTGCTGTCATCCCAGTGCGTGACACTGGAATCCCAAAAAAGGATGATGTCATCCTAGTGCTCCTTTTTTTGTCATCCGAGTAGCTGACACTTGGATGACATCGTCATAAAGGAACCAGTGTCAAGCTACTCGGATGACAGGAGAAGGGGCTACTTGCATGACGGTGTCGGTAAACTTAGAGCTATAATAACTATTTGCCTTTTTTCTGCTTAGGTTATGCAAGAAGTCTACTGTCTGAGAAAAGGTAGATAAAAGATGAAAACAGATAGAAGTATTTTAGTAGCTCAAAAAGAACGTTAAGTCATGCTTTTTATTTATATTGACAGCGTATATGACATCGTTTACGATTAAAGTTAATAACAATAATTTATATTTATCATGTTTGCAGTAATTGAGACTGGTGGAAAGCAATATTTAGTAAAAGAAGGTAGTATAATAAAGGTAGAGAAGTTAGAAGCTGAAGAAAAAAAAGAGGTGGAAATCAATAAGGTGATTTGTATTTCAAATAGTGGCTTATCTTATTCATCTAATGCTACTGTTAAAGCTGAAGTGTTGGAGCAGTGCAGGGGGGAAAAAATTATAATCTTTAAGAAGAAAAGAAGAAAAAATTACCGTAGGAAAACTGGTCATAGGCAGTATATAACTGTTCTTCGTATAAATGAAATTAGTCTTCAAAAGTAAGAGGTAAGATATGGCAACTAAAAAATCAGGTGGTAGTTCCTGTAATGGTAGAGATTCAGCGGGTCGTAGGTTAGGAATAAAGAAGAATGGGAAGGTTATTCCTGGTAACATAATTGTGCGCCAAAGAGGCACAAAATTCCATCCTGGAAAGAATGTTGGTATAGGTAAAGATCATACGATTTTTGCTAAAATAGAAGGCTGGGTCAGCTTTAGAAGATCAGCAAATAAAAAGACTTTTATTGATATCTTGCCTACAGATAATATGAAAGCTTCAGCTTGAATAAATCAGGGGTCTGTAGCTCAGGTGGTTAGAGCGCACGCCTGATAAGCGTGAGGTCGGAGGTTCAACTCTTCCCAGACCCACCATTTAGTAGTTACTAACTGTGTTTTCTATAGCGGTTTTGATATTGTATAAGCAAAAACATGAGTTTATATAAAAATTTAGTAACCAGTGAATCAGTGGCGGCTGGTCATCCAGATAAAGTAGCAGATCAAATTTCAGATGCAATACTTGATGAGTGCCTTTTTACTGATCCTTTTGCGCGAGCTGCAATAGAGACTTTAGTCACCAAAGATAACGTTATTATAGCTGGGGAAGTGTTTGGGCCTAACATCAAAAATAGCAGGATTGAAAGTATTGTACGGAATACAATAAAAGATATTGGTTACAAGCACGATGGGTTCCACTGGAGAAAAGTGAAAGTAAATATATTGCTGCATGAGCAATCAAATGACATTGCAATAGGGTTGGATCAAGGTGCTGGAGATCAGGGCATAATGTATGGCTATGCAACAACAGAGACAGAAAACCTTATGCCGGCACCCATTTTTTATGCACACTCGATTCTGAAAAATATCATGAGCGCAGTTAAAGAAGCAAAACTTGGTCCAGATGCAAAGTCACAAATCACTTTGGCATATGAGAATAACCTCCCGGTACGTGCTGAAAGTATTATTGTCTCAATACAGCACCCTGAGGATTTGGATCAATCAAAAGTAAAAGAAATAATTTACCCTTACATAGTTTCATCTTTACCTGAAGGATGGATGTGTCCTGAGGAAAATCTCTTAGTCAATCCAACTGGTAGATTTGTTATTGGTGGACCGGTTAGTGATTGTGGATTAACCGGACGAAAAATTATGGTTGATACTTATGGAGGTTATATTCCACACGGTGGAGGAGCGTTTTCCGGAAAAGATGCAACCAAAGTTGATAGATCTGCGGCTTATATGGCAAGATATCTTGCTAAAAATATTGTCTTTGCAGGTTTGGCTGAACGTTGTCTTGTGCAGCTTTCTTATGCAATTGGTGTATCAAAACCTACTTCATTCTATATTGATACATTTGGTGCGAATAAGGTAGAGGAAAGAGTAATTAAAAAGTTTATCGAGAATAATATAGATTTATCAACAAAAGGCATAATCAAGCATTTATCGCTTAATCATCCTATATATAAACGTACAGCCTGTTATGGACATTTTGGTAAAGAGTCAGAAAGTGACGGTGGATTTTCTTGGGAAAGCATAAACTTGTCTGCTGATCTTCGTAGAGAATTCAATATAGAAGGTAATAGTAAAATTTCTTTAGATTGCTAAAATTTTTGATTTACAGCCCCATATTTATATACTAGCTTATTGTTAAAGCATAGCACGCTTTTTCATAATAATTATACCATATTAGTAATAATTTTTATATTCAATTTTTATTGTGAGGCTTATAAAGTGTATAACGAAATAGAAGGAGAACTGTACAACGTAATTGTAAGAGGTTGTCCGGAAACTAGTAAATTCAAGCATATTCCCTCTTTAACATAACCCTACTCATAGCTAG
>NZ_JAPQLM010000151.1:0-4804 GCF_028981765.1 Wolbachia endosymbiont of Drosophila seguyi | reverse complement strand
GATTAGTGAGTGGTAGTGAAATTTCTTTTACTCAAATTTAGGTATTCACTGACCGTTCTTGTTATAAATACCAGAATAATAAGCTACTGATATTCTCCACCTTTTTTATCTTTAATCCATCATAGCTAGCGATGCAACAAAGCCGGCTGGATTCCAGTGTCAAGCACTGGAATGACACCATTTGCTGTGCAGTTTACCTTCAAAAATGAATGTTCGTACAGCTATGGAATAAATCGCGGTATGACGGTTCGCAGCGGTATAGTAACTCGTCACCCCGCTATTTGTTAGCGGCTGAGATACCGCGGCGGTATGACGTAGAAGCTATACTTTTATACTCACCAACTCAGTATCCAATCTGGATCCAAGTAGTCAAGCTATTCGGATGACACCCTCATAAAGTGAAATGAGATCCCGCTAACACGTAGCGGGATGACGAGAAAGGGGCTACTCGGATGACACCCTCATAAAGTGAAATGAGATCCCGCTAACACGTAGCGGGATGACGGGAAAAGAGGTACTGGGAGACATCCTTCCTGGTAGACCCAAATCACAATGTTCGCACAGTTGTGCGTCACGCGCTGCCGAACACTGTATGGTTATACAAGAAAAATTAAGGCTTAAAAGGAATTTTAAGTATCAGGACTCAAGGTTTTTATTCCTTCTTAATAAAACATAAAAAGCCCCTTTACCACCATGTTTTTTCGTAGCTTGTTGGTAGTATAGAACCATATGCTGGATTTTAGTGTCATTTAACCATTTATTTAAGTTACTCTTTATAGTGTCTGTTTTGTTTGTTGCACTGCCGTATCCCGTAATTACCAATAAACATCTATTTCCTGCTCGATAATTTTTGATAATAAAATCTATCAATTTACAGTAAGCATCCTCTATATTATAGCCATGCAAATCGAGCTTATCGCTTATAAAATATTTACCCCTATCAACTTTTGATTTTGTGTTTTGGTCAAGACAAAATGATGAGTTACTATTATTGGTATTAAGAAAATTCCCTTGTAAGTCGGAGGTACCTTTATCAACCATAGACTTTATATTTACTTTATGATCAACTTTCAAAGTAACTTTTCCACATTTTATTGGCTTAACATTTTTTTGCCAATCCAACTCATCGTCCGACATAAACGCATTAATCGAATTGTATAATTTTACAACAATATTCAAACATAGTAAAATGTTGCTTATTCTATAAAAACCCGATTTTCAATAATACGATGAAATCGTCAAAAACTAATGAGAATTTTTGGCTGTATGGAAAGCACACCTGCATGTCAGCACTGAAGAATAAAAATAGGCGGTGTATAGAACTGTTAGTAACAGAAAATTTCTATAGAGAACACGAAAAAGAAATTAAGCAATATGCAAATAGTAAGGGCATTAAAGTTCGATTAGTAGAAAACAAAATACTTAATGACGTTTTACCCAAAGGTGCTAACCATCAAGGAATTGCTTTAAATGTTGCCCCTATTCTTTATAACTTAAGCATCGAAGAAGTAGCTGAAAGCTCAAACGACAGTTCTACTATAGTCATTTTAGATCAAGTCACTGACACGCACAATATTGGATCAATTTTAAGAACTTCAGCTTGTTTTAATGTCGACGCATTGGTTTTACCACATAACCATTCACCGAGTGAAAATGCATCTATTGCAAAAGCAGCAAGTGGGGCTTTAGATATTGTTCCGCTAATATACGTTACAAATATAGTAAAAACTATGCAGTATTTAAAAAAGGTCGGCTACTGGTGTTACGGGTTTGATTGCAATGCTAAAGAAAATATAGATGAAATAAAGAGTTTTGAGAAAAAAAGAGTAATTATTTTTGGTTCTGAAGAGAAAGGAATGCGGAGGTTAGTTAAAGAAAATTGTGATTATCTTTTAAAAATCCCAATGTCAAATGCAATTAACAGTTTAAATGTTTCAAACGCAGCAGCAATAGGCCTATATTCTATTTATATTAAAACAAATGCCAGCGCATAGCTGTTTATAATAAAAACACTTGATAAAAATATGGTTTTATATTATAATGTGTTAAGTAATGGATAAAAGGAGTTATATTATGTCTTATATGAGAAATGAACAGGATATTCGCTCTCAAGGCGTTTATTATAGTGCTGGGCTTAGAAGTTACCTAACTAAAGTATATAATTACATGGCTTTAGCTTTGGGCGTCACAGGGCTTGTTGCGTTTTTAACAGTATTTTCTGGTCTTTTTCAAGTAATTTATTCTAATCCCGTTCTATCGCTTGTGGTAATGTTATCTCCGGTTGCATTGGTGTTCTACATGTCTTATAGAATTCAACACCTAAGTGCTCAGTCTGCCGTTACTATATTTTTCTCGTTCTCAGTGTTAATGGGGCTTTCCTTATCTTATGTTTTTATAGTTTATACTGCAGAAAATATAGCAAGGGCGTTTTTCATTACATCAATCATGTTTGGCTCTATGGCTTTATATGGCAATACTACAAAAAGAGATCTTACAAGTATGGGCTCTTTCTTGATTATGGGAGTTTGGGGGTTAATCATTGCGTCTATAGTAAATTTATTTCTTGGAAGTAGTCCTCTCCACTTTGCAATATCGTTCATATCAGTAATAGTCTTTACCTTAATGACTGCGTATGATGCTCAAAGAATCAAGGACGTTTATTATAAACATAATGACGGATCAGAAGTTGCTACTACTAAATTGGCAATACTCGGTGCAACTAATCTTTATTTTGACTTTATTAATATATTTCTCAATCTACTCAGGTTACTTAACTTGTTCAACAATAGGGATTAGATGTTTTCCTTTTTAAGGAAAGGCAGTAAGAATTCTATAGTTTTCTTTTTAGTATCTTTAGTTGTGTCGATGGTATGTCTTGCATATGCATCGGTACCTCTATATAGCATTTTCTGTAAAGCTACTGGGTATGGTGGCACAATAAGAAAAGTAACTAACACAACAACAAATATAACTAACCAAAAGATCAGGGTCCATTTCAATGCTGATATAATGTCCGATCTACCTTGGGAGTTTAAATCAGAAACTAACTACGTTGACGTAAACATAGGAGAACAAAGTTTAGCGTTTTATTACGCAAAAAATCTATCTGATCAGCCTTCATTTGGTATGGCGGTGTATAATGTTACGCCTTTCAAAGCAGGTAAGTATTTCAATAAAGTTGCATGCTTTTGTTTTGAAGAGCAAATGTTGCTACCAAAACAAAAAGCAGCTATGCCCGTATCTTTCTATATAGATCCTGAGATAATGCTTGATAGTAATACAAAAGATTTGGGCGAAATAACACTATCATACACGTTCTTTAAGCTTAAGTAACAGAATGTTTGCAAACCGTGTCATTTCAGTAATCAATAGGGTGTCATCCAAGTAGCTGACACTGGAATGACAGGAGGTAACGCAAGAAGTCTATTGATTGTGAAAACAATAACTTTGCAAAATATTAATTGTTAGATAACATAATCAAAGTTTTTATCTTAATATTCATCATGGTTAGAGCTATACAAATTAAAAAAACTGGGGGACCAGAAGTATTAGAATTTGTAGATAAGAGTATAGGTGAGCCAAAAGGCGAGGAAGTTTTAGTACGTCACACAACTATCGGCTTAAATCGTTATGATTTAGAGCACAGAAAAGGTACGCGCAAAATTAAAAATTTACCATCAGTGCTTGGGGTAGAAGCAGTGGGAGTTATTGAAAAGCTTGGTAAAAAAATCAGTGATGGATTGAAGGTTGGAGACAGAGTTGGATATTGCACAGCTCCTCCAGGGGCATATTGTGAAAAGCGCATTATACACCAGAAATATCTGATAAAAATTCCAGATGACATATCTGATGAAGTTGCTGCTGCAGTGCTGTTTAAAGGTATGACAGCTCACTATTTAGTTAATCAATCTTATAAAGTTAGGCCTGGTGCTTTCGTGCTAGTTCATGGGGCTAATGGTGGTTTAGGACAAATAATATGCCAATGGGCAAAGGATAAAAAAGGTGTAGTGATAGGTTCTGTAAGCTCTGATGAAAAAATGAAGATAGCTTTACAAAGTGGCTGCACATACGCAATAAACTACAATGATAAAGACTTCGTTTCTAAAGTTATGGAGATTACGCAAAACAGAGGAGTAGGTGCAGTGTATGACCCTATAGGTTACGCTACAAGCAAGCTTTCTTTTGAATCTTTAGGCAGGTTCGGCATATACGTTTCCTATGGGCAGATATCAGGTAACGCTCCTATTAGTTTTTCTTTACTTAGTTCACGTTCGTTATTTGCAACTGGAACCTCAATATACCATTATAAGCATGATAGATTCACATTAGTGCTTACCACAATGGAAATCTTCGAGATGATAAGAAAAAAACTTTTAACTGTACGGATCAATAAAAAATATAAATTTGATGAAATAATTCAAGCACATCGTGATATGGAAAATAGAAAAGCGAGTGGGTTAAATATTATCAAAATCTCTTAAATAAATTAGTAATTTAAACTAACCATTCATTAAGTCATATCAACTAGAACTTCACATATTTAATTCTCCTTTTGGGGGAATTAAAAGCATATAGCTAAACTGACTTAGATTTACCGACAACCGTCATCCCGCTACGTGTTAGCGGAATCTATACCGCGAATAGACTTCTTGCATAACCCAAATTAAGTAGAAAAAGGTATCATCCGAGTAACTGACACTGGTTCCTTTATGACGGTAGTAGCCCCCCTTCTCCTGTCATTCCAGTGCTCCCTTTCTTGTCATCCAAGTAGCTGACACTGGGATGGCTTTGTTGCATCACACTT
>NZ_JAPQLM010000150.1:0-7756 GCF_028981765.1 Wolbachia endosymbiont of Drosophila seguyi | reverse complement strand
TCTTGAATTTTAGCCGGATTAGTGAGTGGTAGTGAAATTTCTTTTACTCAAATTTAGGTATTCACTGACCATTCTTGTTATAAATACCAGAATAATAAGCTACTGATATTCTCTACCTTTTTTATCTTTATCCATCATAGCTAGCGATGCAACAAAGCCCACTGGGATCCAGGAAAAAGAATGGTGTCATGCAAGTAGCTAACACTGGGATCCAGGAAAAAGAATGGTGTCATCCGAGTAGCTTGACACTGGCATCCAGGAGACTTAATTGCAAGTAATGCATTGAGTTTGGTGAGTATGGGTTTTGCGTTATAGAATGAAGCACTTTTGGTGAATTTGTAAAGAAAGCTGGATCCCAGTGTCAAGCACTGGGATGACAAGAAAGGGAGCACTGGAATTTTTATTTCAGTATTGTACATTAGCCATGCATCTGAACAGATACGAGCTTTCTGCTTTTTTTGGGTAAGGTCAGTCAAAAAGGTTTTACAACAACCATAATAACTATAACTATTATCAATACTGTAACTGCTTCATTTAAAACGCGAAAATAAATATGTGACTTCTTATTCGAACCCATTGCAAAATTTTTCCTATATTTTGCAAGTAGCATATGAATAATTAACATCAAAAGTATTGCAAATGCTTTTACATGAAACCATCCTTCACGATATGCTTCCCTAATAACCATTAGTGTAATTCCAAGACCAAGTGAGAAAAGCATTGCAGGGTTTATGATATATCTAAGTAGCCTCTTTTCCATTGTTTGAAGCAAGCTATCATTTTCCGATCCCGGTTTTACAGTTGCATGGTAGACATAAAGCCTGGGTAAATAAAGCATACCTGCCATCCACATGATAACAGAGATAACGTGAAAAGCCTCAAGCCAGTGGTAATAGTTCATTAGCAAAAATTTAAAATTCCTGGTATTGTGTTAGTTTAATGAAAAAGAAATCGATATGAAAGCAGAAAATTTCACTAAAGAACAGATAATTGGATTCTACAGGAAAATGCTACTCATACGCAGATTTGAGGAAAAAGCAGGACAATTATATGGGATGGGATTAATAGGCGGGTTCTGTCACCTATCAATAGGACAAGAAGCAGTTGCAGTTGGAACTCAAGCTGCATCAAAATTAGGTGACGCTTTTATCACAAGTTATAGAGACCATGGCTTAATGCTCGCATGTGATTCTGATCCAAATGTTGTAATGGCAGAACTTACCGGCAAAGAAACAGGATGCTCGAAAGGTAAAGGTGGTTCGATGCACGTATTTGACGTTGAAAAAAAATTCTTCGGCGGGCATGGAATAGTGGGAGCACAAGTTCCAATTGGCACAGGAATAGCATTTGCTAATAAATATAAGAAAAAAGATAATGTGGTATTTACATATTTTGGCGACGGTGCTGCAAATCAAGGACAAGTATATGAATCGTTTAATATGGCATCTTTGTGGGAGTTGCCTGTGGTTTACATCATAGAAAATAATGAATACGCAATGGGAACCTCCGTGCAAAGGTCAACTTTAGTAACAGAGTTATATAAAAGAGGAGAAAGTTTTGGTATTCCTGGAAAACAAGTTGATGGAATGGATTTTTTCTCTGTTTATGAGGCTACAAGCGAAGCAGCGGAACACACACGCAGCGGAAAAGGGCCTATCCTGCTTGAAATGAAGACATATCGATATCGCGGTCACTCAATGTCAGATCCTGCTACTTATCGCTTAAAAGAAGAAGTTGAAGATATGAAGCAAAATCATGACCCTATAAGCACTTTAAAGAAATACATGACAGATAATAAAATGGCTTCAGAAGAAGAGTGCAAAGTAATTGATAAGGAAATACGTGATTTAGTAAAAAAGTCGGAAGATTTTGCCAAAAATAGTAAAGAACCAAGCGTTGATGAGCTGTATACTGATGTTTATAAATTTGTTAGCTAATTTTTTTATCCAGAACTGTACAAACATTGTATAGTAAACGATGTCATCCAAATAGCTCCTTCTCCCGTCATCCAAGTGCCCTCCTTTTTTTGTCATCCCAGTGCTCTGACTACTTGGATCCAGCTGAGTTGGTGAGTATAAAAGTATAGCTAACGCAAGCTCTACGTCATGCCGCCGCGAACCGTCATACCGCGATTCATTCGCGGTATCTCTAGATCCCGCTAACAAGCAGCGGGATGACGGTTGTCAGGCTAGCTGTCATCTCAGTAGTCTCCTTCTCCTGTCATCCGAGTAGCTGACACTGGTTCCTTTATGACGGCAGTAGCCCCTTCGGTGTCATTCCAGTGCTTGACACTGGAATGACACCAATAATTGACATTTCACTAGATATTCATTATAAATAATGGAATGCTACAAAGTATAAAAACCATATTAATAGAAGACGATAACGTTAGGCTGGATAGGTACATCAGAAGAATCTTTCCTGATCTAAAGCAATCTGTAATTGAAAAATCTTTAAGGAAAGGATTAATCAAAGTTGATGATTGCAAAGCAAAGTCCAGTGATAGAGTAAATTCTGGGCAAACTATAACGCTGAAGCACTTGAATTATATTGAAAACGCTAATTCTGATCGCAAATATAATGAAAAGTTAGTGAATCTACTAAGAGAGAACATATTATATGAAGACGAATATATACTAGCTATAAACAAACCCGCAGGGGTCATCGTTCAAGGTGGCGTAAAAGTAAAGATTAGCATGAGTGATTTGCTTGACCAAATAAGAGAGGGGGAAACATTTAAAATTGTCCATAGGCTAGATAGAGATACGAGTGGAGTGATAATATTCGCACGCAACGCTAACGTTGCCAGATACCTTATGGAAGAATTTAAAGGACGAAGAGTAAAAAAAACTTATTTAGCATTAACTTCTGGCATACCGAGCAAGGATAGTGGAACAATAGACTATCCATTGGTGAAAAAATATGTTTCAGGTCAAGAAAAAGTGGTCGTTGATGAAAATTCACCTCAGAATGCCACTACGCATTTTTCAATTATAGCAAAATCCAAACACAATGTTGCTTATTTAAAATTACAACCAATTACCGGCAGAACCCATCAGTTACGTGCACATTTAGCTCATATAAATTGCCCTATTCTTGGTGACGGTAAATATGGTGGTAAAAAAGCTTTTATTGATGGGATAGCAAATAAAATTCACCTTCATTCGCATTCTTTATCTTTAAAACTGCCAAACAATAAAGAAATCACTATCACCGCTCCTATCACTAAACACATCGAAAAATCCATTGAAGCGCTATTTTTCGACTGAAACGATTTCACCAATCAACTTTTCTGTCTTTGGCTTTAATTTGAAGCACAGATATTAGGCTAATTAATGCGCAGGCAGTAAGATAAATGCCTGCTGCAAGTTTTGTTTCGGTTTTTTCTATAAGCCACATGCATATGTATGGAGAAAGGCCACCAAAAATTCCTGCAGATATATTATTTGCTAAGCTTACGCCAGTGCATCTTACTTTTGTTGGAAACAGTTCACAAATAACAGAACCATATATTCCAAAAGATGCACCTACTGGTATAGTAATCAATAAGTAAGTTATTATTACGACATAGTGGTTAACGGAAGATAATAATGGTAATACACATGTACCAATCAGAGATAGCATAATCAGTACAGGAATCATTACGCGTTTTCTTCCAACTTTATCAGATAAAATTGCAAAAAGTACCGCAGATGCTGCAAATACAACCTGTATTACTATCCTCATTAAATCTTTAACACTAATAGATAAAATAACTAGCTCTTTTATTGATATATTATAAAACATTATTGCTGCGTAGACAATTGCATTCTGAGCAATTCCCAGATTGATTGAAATAATAAGCGGTCTTTTATAGTTTCTTACTAGTTCTAACAATGGTGAATGTGCTAAATTATTAGCGTACTTATTAGTTTTATATGCTAAGCTTTCTTTTAATATGTACCTAGTTAAAAAACCTATTGTCCCCCAAAAAAAGCAAAAATAAAAAAGCAACTTCCATCCCCATATTTCATAGTTCTCACCTGTAACTCTTTTGCAGATAAATATCATTGTTATGCATAAGAGCGTTCCAAGGGCTCCGCTAAAGGGCTTCATACTTCCTAAGAAACCTAGATTTTTTTTATCTTTTGAATGCTCTATCGTAAATGCTGTATTAATGCTTGTTTCACCTCCTGCAGTTATTCCTTGCACTATTCTACAAAACACAAGCAATACAGGTGAAAGCAACCCTATTTCTTTATACCCAGGTATAATTCCCATAATTGTGGATGATATTGAAATTAATATTACTGAAGTAAGTAAAGTCTTTCTTCTGCCATACTTATCTCCCATATAACCAAAAATTACTGCACCAATTGGTCTAAACGCAAAACCAATTGCAAAAACACCAAGGAATTTGAGTGTACTCAAATAATGATCTTCTGATGGGAAAAAAACGTTGATGATTGTATCTGTTAATACTCCAAAAAGAGTGAGTTCATACCACACAATCATGTTACAGATCATGCCCGATAGTATTGCTTTTTGGATATTATTCATGGTCTTTCAATTTAACATAACCTAATATATCATTAACCGGTGCTCCTTGCTATAAAATTTTTCATTCAATAACCTTCAAGGATAATTCACGTAAATGCTTATCCTCCACCTTGGAAGGAGCACCCATTAGAACATCTTCACCTTGCTGGTTCATAGGAAAACAGATTACTTCACGAATATTTGGCTCATCAGCAAGCAGCATAACTATTCTATCAACTCCTGGTGCTATTCCACCATGAGGAGGAACACCAAATCTGAATGCACGTACAAGTGCACCGAATCTTGTATCAACTTCTCCCCGGCTATAACCTGCAATGGCAAAAGCTTTATACATGATATCCAGTTTGTTATTACGAATCGCCCCACTTGACAGTTCTATTCCATTGCAAACAAGATCATATTGGTAAGCAAGGATATCCAGTGGATTTTTGTCCTCTAAATCTTTCAGACCACCGTGTGGCATGGAGAATGGGTTATGAAAGAAATCGATTTTTTTACTTTTATCGTCATATACAAAATATGGAAAATCAATGATCCAACAAAACTTGAAGATATTATCATCTATAAGACTGAGTTCTGACCCTAAAAGAGTGCGTACTTTTCCTGCAATGTTTGCCGCCTCATTCTCTTTGTCAGAAGCAAAAAATACACTATCTCCTGGCTCTATGTTTGTTGCTTCTCTTATGTGGTTTAGCCTATTTTCATCAAGAAATTTAGCAATTGGGCCTTTCGCAGTTCCATCTTTATCAAACGTTATATATCCGAGACCCTTAGCACCGAATTCTTTTTGCGCATGTTCTATCTTTTTATCAAAGAAGCTGCGTGGTTCCTCTGCTGTTTTAGGTGCAGGGATGGCTCTCACTACCATACCACGCTCAATATTGCTTTTGAAAATATTGAACCCTGAATCACGAAAAATTTCTGTAACATCGCTGATTAATAGTGGATTACCCAAATCTGGCTTGTCAGAACCATACTTAAGCATTGCCTCTTTGTATGTAATGCGTGGAAAATCTTTATCGACAGACTTGCGAGAAAATTTAGCAAACACTCTATATAAGGTAGACTCAATAATCTGAAAGATGTCTTCTTGAGTTACAAAAGACATTTCAAGATCTAGCTGATAAAACTCTCCCGGAGAACGGTCAGCCCTTGCGTCTTCATCACGAAAACACGGTGCAATTTGGAAATATTTATCAAACCCTGAAACCATGAGCAACTGTTTGAAAATCTGCGGAGCTTGTGGCAATGCATAGAACTTGCCAGGATTTAGCCTGCTTGGCACTAGGTAGTCGCGTGCTCCTTCAGGAGAGGAAGCAGTGAGTATTGGAGTTTGAATCTCTAAAAATCCTCGCTCTATCATGAGCTTGCGGAGCTCTGCAATAATTTGTGAGCGCAAAATAATATTGTTGCGGACTTTTTCACGTCTTAAGTCAAGAAATCGATATTTAAATCTCATGTTTTCTGGGTATTCTTGCTCGCCGGTAATGCTTGCCAATATACTTCTTTCTTCTTTTGCTATTTCTTCATCAAAGTGGAACTCAACTTCCGACTCAACGCGCAAATTGTTGACTATCACCTCGATTTCTCCGGTAGAAATAGAGCTGTTTACCGTATCTTCAGTTCTAGCTTCAACTATTCCTGTAACAGTAATTACACTCTCCAATTTTAAATTTGATATCTCATCAAAAAAGTCTTTGTCATTATTAAATACTAGCTGAGTGATTCCGTAGAAGTCTCTTAAATCAACAAAAATTAGGTTACCATGGTCGCGCTTACGATATAACCATCCAGAAAGGGTAACTTCCTTTTCTACATCATTCTTTCTTAATTCTTCACACGTGTGAGTCTTGTAGCAGTTCATATTTGTTTCACTTCTAAATTCTTTAAAAAGTATAGAAATAAACCTTACCACATACAAGCCCATTCGTCAGATATTTGTCCAGTTTACGAAATAGAGCAGTATTACTTTTATACTGTCTTTACTCACACAAAAATTGCACAATTTCTATAATTATGGTATAATATAGTGTGGCGTAAGCTGAGTACAGAAAATGTCTTTCGGACAAATTATTATATATAGTATAGCATTACTTGCTATAGTCAAAGTATTTCTCTTTTTGAGAAAAATATACAAAAATCGCATTAGAAAAATCATATTTCCTAGAAAAGTTTTTAAAGAAGAGTGGGAAGAAGACAGAAAATTCAATGAATTATATCAAAAAAATAAGCAAAAAGAGTTGATGAAACAACAGGAAATACTGCGTGAGAAGCAAAAAGATGTGCAAGTTTATAAAGAAGATCCAGAAATAGTTGACATAGCAAAACCGGTAGGTAAATGGACAAAGATGGTTATGATGGGTAATGGTTTAATGCAGCGTTTTGCACAATTGATACATAGAGAAGGCGGACAGAAAGGATTTTGGGAGCTGTTTGTAAAAGCTCAGGCTTCAACTCAAGGTAAACATAAGGGAAAGGGCAGATAATCCATGCTTGAATGTGAAAATTTATCCTGCACTCGTAATAATAAGGTACTATTTAAGAATCTCAGTTTTAAAGCTGAGCTAAAATCAAAGATTCTAATCACTGGTCCAAATGGTAGTGGTAAAACCAGCTTAATTAGAAGTTTATCTGGACTTTTACCGCCGGTATCAGGCAATATAAGGCACTGCGGAAAAGATATATATGATGATCCAAAATCCTATATATCTTCTATGGTCTATATAGGCCATAAGAATGCCTGTAAAGATAGCTTAACTGTTGCTCAAAACGTAGAATTCTGGGCAGGAATACGAAATACTAGAGAATTGATTGTGGCAGCTATTTGTTGCTTGCAGTTGCAACCTGTACTTAATATTAGATATGGCGAACTTTCTGCAGGCTGGAAAAGGAGAGTTGCGCTTGCTCGCCTCTTGATTTCTAATGCAAACGTTTGGCTGATAGATGAACCATTTTGTAATCTTGATAGTGCAACGTGTGAATTAGTGCTGAACCTAATCTCAATACGCTCTGAGCAAAATGGTATAGTAATTATTACAGGGCATAGCTCTACAGAGCAATTGTGTGATTTTACAACGATTGATATACGTAATTTCAATAGACTTCTTGTATAGTTTTTGGCAATAACCGCTAGAAATAAAAAACTTGCTTGACAAACTCCGCCAGCCCCCTTATCATAAACACTGAAGCTATTTATTTATCTTCTCTGTACAGATTA
>NZ_JAPQLM010000149.1:0-12356 GCF_028981765.1 Wolbachia endosymbiont of Drosophila seguyi | reverse complement strand
TAACTAATAGCACTGAAACTGTATCTTTAATTGAAACTTCTTCTAATCTAAATATCAGTCCTTCTGATAATAATTCGATTTCGGATACTAAAAATGTACCTAAATCAACACTAGATGAGAACGTACCTAAATACGTCACTCTTAATAATGCAGAAGAATGGAATGAGTTCTTTATAATGCAGAACAACACTTCTACTAATACCACTAATAAAAAGAAACCAAAACCTTATATTCATAAGGATAGTAATGGTATATGTACATATACTGCTCGGAATGAGAATAAATATGGTGGTAAGAACATTATAGGCAAAATTGCTGAACAAATTAAAGAAGAGATATCTAAAAATATAGAAAATAATGATATAGAATTTATAAAACTTAAAGAAAGCAAAAATGAAGATAATATTATTGAGCCTGCCGTAAGAATTGCGATAGGTAGTAATACAAAAGAAATAAGCATGAGTGACATTCTAAATAACGATTTGTGTAAACAATATGGCGTGAAAGCAATTACATTATTGCTACCTCAAAGTAAAGCAAGGGGGCTACTTTGCCGGGTTGATGAACATGGAACAAGAATTTATGAAGTAGCTAATGGGTCATATCAAATGACTTTAAAGGGGAATGCTCAAGGAAAAGAATGTAATATTAAAATTAATATTCATGATAATGGCTCCGTAGAACTTATTGAGGGTAATGGTGTTACTATGGAGCAATTAGCTGCACATAAAGAAGTAAAAGTAGGAAGGCAATATGAAGCAAAGCCTTTACATGAAGTGTTAGCATCACAATTGCCACAAACACAATTACAACAAAGCTCTGAAGAAGTAAAATTTTTGGAGCAGCATTCAACAAATGTAGAAGACTTGAGCGGCGCATCACAAAAGCATCAAGCTCCTGCTGCTTCAAAATAGGTAAAGTAGTGAAAATTCAGTATAAGTTGCTTGCATCTGCAAGTAACTTATACTTTTATGATGAGCAACACAATACTACCAAGAAATTTCTACGAGCGGCCAACTTTGGTTGTAGCCGGGGAGTTACTAGGAAAGATGCTGAAATTTTCTAACTTTAGTGGAATAATAACCGAAGTTGAAGCCTATATAGGAATGAGTGACCCAGCTTGTCATGCGGCTAAGGGTTATACTAACCGAACCTCAGTAATGTTTGGTATGCCGGGGTTTTCATATGTGTACTTTATATATGGAATGTATTACTGTTTAAATATTGTAACAGAAGCAGAAGGGTTCTCAGCAGCAGTGTTAATACGGGGATTAAAGCTCATTGAACCGCTTGAGGCAAATTTAGGTGGGCCAGGAATATTGTGTAAAAGATTAAATATTACAAAAGAACATAACAAACAGGACCTTACTATAAGCCACGAATTTTGTGTTTATGAATCTCACCTCAAACCAGATTATGTGTGCACTCCGAGAATCGGAATTAGTAAAGGCCAAGAGAAATTTTGGCGGTTTAAAAACTTAAGATCTTGCGTAGACTATTTGCCAATTGGATAATCACCAGTGAAACAAGCATCACAATATTGTGGTGTAGCATTGTTACGCACTTCTCCTTTAACAGCCTGATATAATCCATCAATACTCAAGAAGGCTAGGCTATCTACTCCTATAACTTCCTTAATTTCCTCTACAGATTTATTTGCAGCAATTAAATCTTTGCACTCTGGCGTATCTATTCCATAAAAACAAGAATGCTTAATTGGTGGGCTTGAAATTTTGAGGTGAATCTCTTTTACTCCTGCATCCTTTAGCATAACTATTATATTTGTTAACGTACTACCACGCACTATACTATCATCTATTAAAATTATGTTTTTACCTTTCAAAGTGTGCTTATTAGCATTGAATTTTAATTTTATTCTAACTTTACGTACTTCAGCGGTTGGTTGTATAAAAGTTCTTCCTATGTAATGATTACGAATTATTCCCAGTTCCATAGGTAATCCTGAATGCTTTGCATATCCAATAGCTGCAGGTATTCCAGAATCAGGTATTGGTACAACCATATCTACATTGTTTTTTGGTGGGCTCTCTTCTGCAAGTATTCTTCCTATTTCTTTTCTTGTATCGTATATAGACCTATTCTCCATTATGCTGTCTGGTCTTGAAAAATAAACGTATTCAAAAATACAAAAACTTGATTTTTGCTGTGGGAAAGGAAACATTGAGGCTAGCTTACTACCCGAACTGATGGTAACTAATTCGCCTGGTTCTATTTCTCTAACAAACTCTGCATTTATTATATCAAGAGCACAAGTTTCAGATGCAAGAACGTAAGAACCGTTTAACTTTCCTAAAACAAGAGGCCTGATTCCAGATGAATCACGTACTCCAATAACTACTTCTTGATTGATTGCAACAAAAGAATAAGCACCTTGTATTTGCTTTAATGCATATATAAAACTCTCTAAAAAGCTATCTTTTTCACCGCTTGCTGTCAGATGCACTACTACTTCTGTATCAATATCTGACTGAAAAACGCACTCTTGTTTAATCAATTGTTCGCGTATCGGAGAAATATTAATTAAATTACCATTATGTGCTATGGCGAAATCCCCAAATTTGCCACTTTTGCTAAACATGGGCTGCACTCCAAACTTATTACCACTTGTTGAGTATCGAACATGACCTATTGCACAATCTCCAGGTAAGGATTTCTTTATTTCATCTATATCATCAAATACGCTGCTCACTTGACCTTGAAAGTGATAAGAGTGCAGCTTATCGTTGTTACTGGTTACTACGCCAAAAGACTCTTGACCTCTATGCTGCAAAGCGTGGAGAGCAAGTATAGAGTTAAAAGCAGCACTTTGGTTGCAACTTATGCCAAATACCCCACATTCCTCACGCATTTCATCTAGCATAAAAACTATTAAGTAAAATTTAATTTTACTTTAGCATAGGTAAAATACAAGCATTTTGTTGTTCATCTGCTTTTATTGCCAGCAATAATCCTATGCATATTAAGCTTGCAGCAGTTGTACTTCCTCCATAGGACAGAAATGGCAATGGGTCGCCTATCACAGGTAAGAGGCCCATTGTCATTCCGATGTTTATAAAGAAATGAGCACTAAAAAAGGCGAAAATGCCGATAGATATCGACTTAGAAAAATAATTTTTCGACCTATAAGCGATAGAGAAAATTATGCCAAGTAATGAGGTATAAAGCAAAATTAAAGCCATGCTACCTAAAAATCCCCATTCCTCACTCAGCACTGCAAAAGCAAAATCTGTACGTTTCTCCGGCAAAAATCCAAGTTGAGTTTGACTTCCGTTAACAAAGCCCTTACCAAGCAAACCTCCTGAACCAATAGCTATCTGAGATTGCTGCGCATTATAACCTATTCCAAGTGGATCCACTGATGAATCCAAAAACGACAATATCCTTTGCTTGTGATAAGGACGTAAAAAAGGCCAAATAGCCGGTACTGCAAAAATGCCAAGCGTTCCACATATTACCGAATGAGATCTTTTTATTATTGCTGTGAATATAATTGATATCCCTATAAATAACATTATCACAGCTGTGCCTAAATTAGGTTGCTTTAACACCAAGAACACGGGTAAGAAAATAATTATAAGTGCCTTAAGCAATCTTTTAAATTCCATCATTTTATATACACTCTGCTTATCAAAATAGCGAGCAAGCGCAAGTATTAAGCCTACTTTTGCAAATTCTGATGGTTGCAAACTAATTGATCCAATTCTTATCCACCTTGTTGCACCCATTATGTGTGAGCCAAAAAAATTCACTACTAATAGCGAAATCACTGCTGCTACATAAAAAAAGTAGGCGTGCTTCAAATAAAAATCTAGCTCTATGAATGACATAGCTATAGCAAGTAGGAAAAAGAAGGAGAATATGACCAGTTGGTGAATCGCAAATGGCACCCACTTTCCTCCAGCAGAAGAGTATTGAACAACAATGCCAACGCAAAACAGCGCTATCACGTTAATGACTAACAACCAATGAATCTTCTTCAGTCTATCCACAATAAAGACCTTATAACCTTAAAGTATAGTAAAATATGAAACAAAGATAAAAATCAAAAAACCAACTTCTCAACTACTAACCGAATTGGAGTGCTATATATTCCAGTTACTACTGTTAAAACTGCCATAAACAATAGACAGAAAAGCATAGGAAATGGCACATCATTAATTTTGTCCGGTGTCATTCCAGTGCGTGACGTTGCATCATTTTCAAAATACATTTTCTCTACCATCTTCCACATATATATCAATGCAAGGAAAGAGCCAGCAGCAAATGTTACAAGGGAAATCCACGCATGAGATTCGATAATTGCTTTCATTATATACCACTTGCTTACAAAGCCATTTGTTAAAGGCACACCGATTAATGCTAAACTGAGTAGAGTGAACGCAAGTGCTGTATAAGGCATTGATTTCTTGAGTCCCGATAAATTCTCTATTTTTGTTGTATCAAATTTGTAAGAAATACATCCTGCAGCCATAAATAAAGATGTTTTTATTATGCTGTGGTTTACTATGTGAAGAATTGCTGCAAATACACCTGTTTTTGAGTTAAAACTCAGTGCTAAAATTATATAACCAATTTGGCTAATACTAGAGTAAGCAAGCAGTCTTTTTATGTCTTTTGCGGTTATTGCAAATATCGACCCAAATATAACAGCGCAAAGTGCGAGGATAATTATCACGTTGCTTAGTGATGGTTTAAATAAGAAGAAATTTTGATGAAAAACAGTATAAAAGATTCTGATGAAAACATATATCATCACTTTTGTCACTGTGCCTGAAAAGAATATGCTAATGAAACTTGGCGCCTCACTATATGCATTAACCAGCCACCTGCTTAATGGAAACAGTGCCATTTTGATTGAGAGACCAATAAAAATGAACAACGTGCCAAGTTTTATGATGTTGTTATCGTGTAATGGAACTATTCTTTCAGCCATGTCAGACATATTGAGCGTTCCAGTCATTGAATACAAGAGCCCGATGCCAAATAAATAAAATGTTGCGCCTATTGTTCCACTAATTAGATATTCAAATGCTGCAACCAAGGCTTTTTTATCCCTTCCCATTGAAACTAATACATAAGAAGAAAGAGATGAAATTTCCAAGAAAACGTAAAGGTTAAATATGTCGTTTGTTACTAGAATCCCGAGCAGTCCGCTTAAGCACAGTAGAAATAGAGAGTAAAAACCAGTGATTTTGTTTTTGCTAATTTCTTTTTCGTTAATATAAAAGCTATAAAGCACGCTAATCAGCGCTATAAAATTCACCAAAGTTAGAATCAAGGAGTTTAACACGTCGATTCTTAACTCTATTCCATACGGAGGAGCCCAATTTCCAAGGTGATAAGTTATAATTTCACCTTTATATGTTTTAATGAGTAGTATTGATGAAATGATAAGAGTGATTGTTGTTGCAATAAAAGAAATAAACCAAGATACCTTGTGTTTCTTGGCAAGAAAGCAAAACATTGATGCAATTATTGGTATAATAACTTGTAAGATTGGTAATTGCATTAAATTGTTGTTAATATATCGTTAAAGTATTAGTATATATAATACTTTTTGTTTTAATACCCTTATGTTATCTAAAATTTGTAACGCAATAAAACGCCTATTACGAAGAGAAGATAAATTTGTAGGAAGAGATGAAAATGGAAATTCTTACTATGAATCAAGTAAAGGAAAAAGGTGGGTTATGTATAGCAGTGTCTCTGAGCCTACAACAGTGCCTCCGGAATGGCATATATGGCTTCACTATACTGATAATGTAGTACCAGTTAATAATAAAAAAAGAAAAGTAAAACATACTCCTAATTTAACGGGTACAAAAGATGCATACTATCCAAACCAAAAAGTGAAAA
Organism: Wolbachia endosymbiont of Drosophila seguyi; assembly: GCF_028981765.1. NCBI lineage: Bacteria > Pseudomonadati > Pseudomonadota > Alphaproteobacteria > Rickettsiales > Anaplasmataceae > Wolbachia > Wolbachia endosymbiont of Drosophila seguyi. The sequence continues at coordinate 6,479 of NZ_JAPQLM010000149.1, read as the reverse complement.
ATTACTATAAAAGCTGGAGTCCTGATAACTAAAGATGCGAAGGTCAAATATACTTGAAATAACCGCTGGATTATTTGTATTAATTTTCACTATTTTTCTGATTTTCTTTGCTATTGATAAGCTATCTTACATAAAGAAAAACTATAAGGATTGCAATAAAATATATGGTCTTTTTGCTAACGCTAACGGTATAGGAGTTGGTGATAGTGTCAAGATCTCTGGTGTAGATGTTGGAAGCATAACTGGTGTATCACTTGACAAAGCTACCTACGTAGCACGAATCGATATGTGTATAAGCAAAGACATAAAATTGCCAATTGATAGTTCAGCTCTGATCACTAGCAGTGGAGTTGTTGGCAGTAAATTTGTTAATATATCACCTGGATCAGATATTAAACTAATCTTGCATGGTGGTAAAATAGAGTATACTCAAGCTGAAGCAAATATGGGTGGAATAATGGACAGAATTCTTGGTATGTTTACAAAGTGAAAATGGCAGGATTCCAAGTATATCCGTTCAGGTAAAGCCTCCTGTAGTTCTAAAGTATTTAAGGAGTTTGCCTTATTTCTTGCCTTTTCTACCGCTTGCTTTGGGGTTTATAGTATAGAAAGTGCCTTAATAGTTGCAGTGCATGTCTATCAATGATAAAATGAAAATTAATTTATTTTGATATTATGATTGGTTTACTGTTTGCCGTACTGTTGTTCCTCTGTGGTAGTGATGCACTTGCAAAACAGGAGCCACGTTCAATAGCTGGAGATAATCACATAAAGGTGATAAATTATAACCCACAAGCTATACATAAGTATACGGGTTTTTATGGTTATCAGTCCAGTATATTGTTTGAACCAGGGGAGGTAATACAAAACCTTTCAATGGGTGATTCAACTGGTTGGCAACTCCTTCCTCAAGGTAATAGATTGTTTATTAAGCCTATAGATGATATTGCCGATACTAATGCAACTATAATTACCAATAAAAGAGTTTATTACTTTGAACTTCATGCTGAAGAAGCAACTGGACTAGATGATCCAAGATTAGCATATGAAGTAAGGTTTCTTTATCCACTATTTAGCAGTGATGAGATTTACACAACAAATAACGGTGATATCTTCGAACAAGCTAGTCATACCATTATTCCTGATATCAATGATATTGAAGTTGTAAAGAAGGGATTAAATTTTAATTATTCCATCTCGCACGTCAAAGGTAGTCAGTCAATAATACCAATTAAGGTTTTTGATGACGGAAAATTTACATATCTACAATTCAATAAAATAAACTCTGATTTTCCGGCAGTTTTTATGGTTGATTCTGCAGGATATGAGTCTTTAGTAAATTTCCGTACAGTTGATAACTACCTGATAATCGAAAGGGTAAGTTCAGTGTTTACCTTAAGGAATGGATCGAGTACAGTTTGCCTATTTAATGAAACCATACCTTTCAAAAAAGGGTAAAGGCTATAATGCCCGAGATATGGGTGCAAAATTTTTTCTATGATGTTCTGTAATTCCATAAAGGCCAATAGCGTTAAGGTGCTCTTTTGTCCCATATCCTTTATTTTTATACCAATTATATTCAGGATGCTTATTATGCAATTCTTGCATAAGCCGATCTCTCGTAACTTTTGCAACGATTGAAGCTGCTGCAATTGACGTACTCAAATTATCACCATTTACTATGGATTTCACTTGCCATTTCACTTCAGGTGGTTGATTACCATCAACTAGTACATAATCTAATTCTAGGTCCAAGTCTATCAACGCACGTTTCATTGAAAGCTTTGTTGCTTGCAAGATATTGTATGAATTTATTTCTTCTACGCTTGCCATTCCTATACCAAATTTTGCAACGGATGTTATTTTTTCATATAGGACTTGCCTACATTGAGGAGTCAACTTTTTCGAGTCGTTGATTCCATCAATAATTGTATTTCTATCAATAAACACTACGGCTGCGGATATTACTGGACCAGCTAGCGGACCTCTTCCAACTTCATCCACTCCTGCTATCACTCCTGATAATTTATTTTCTAATGTAAAGTCTGGGTATTTCACAGGTTTTTATAATAAGAAAGTTATAGTAAAAACTGAACAGATAATAGAAATTATCCAAAATTTCATAACGATTACATTTTCTGACCATCTCTTCTTCTCAAAGTGATGATGTATTGGTGCCATAAGAAAAACTCTTTTTCCTTCTCCATATTTAAACTTTGTATATTTAAAATATGATATCTGAATAATAACAGATAGAGTCTCTATTACAAAGATTATTCCAATAATGGCAAAAAGCATTTCTCTTTTAATTAGGACACTAGTTAACCCTAAAGCCGCACCTACCGACAAGCTACCAACATCACCCATAAATATTTTTGCTGGATGTGTGTTAAACCACAAGAAACTTAGAATAGCTCCTATAAATGCAATGCAGAATAAAGTAATATTCATATCTGCCTGAGTTATATATGCAATTAGCCCCAAAAAAGCAAAGGAAGTGATAACTTGAGTTGCAGCAAGGCCATCCAAACCATCTGTGAGATTCACAGCATTAGAAGAGCCGACAATTACAAACGCAGCAAACGGAACATATAGATAGCCAAAATCTATTATTACTCCTTTAAATAGGGACGTTTTTGTAAAACATTCAGCAGAGTATAGCTTAAGTATAAACACACCAACCAGAGCAACAATAAACTGAATAAGTATTTTGGTTTTTGCACTTAAACCTCGATAGTGATTTGTCTTCAATTTTAAATAATCATCAATAAATCCAAGTAGAGCAAAAAATAGAGTTATCAATATCAGCAGCAAAATTTCTGGTGTTAACTGAGCCCAGAGTAAAATTGGTAATAAAGAAGAAATCAGTATTATTATTCCGCCCATAGGTGGTACATTCTTTTTTGTTATTAAATGACTTTCTGGTCCACATGATCTAATTGGTTGCCCATCTTTGCTTATTTTTTTTAGAAGCTTTATAAAATAGGGAAAAAGAATAAACCCAAAAACAAATGAGGTAAAAAATACTTTTGTAGCTAAGATCATCTGCTTACTTAAATTGACTAAGTGTCATACCACCTATAGCTAATAAAGTCAACTTCTGTCATCCTATAGCCTGACCCACAACTGTACGAACATTGTGATTTGGGCCCATCAGTAGGGTGTCATCCCAGTCTGGAATCCACAACTGTACGAACGTTGTAGTTTGGACCACCAGTGGGGTGTCATCCCAGTGCCCAGACACTGGTTCTATGCAACTTAATTAAAAACGTTTGTTTTAGTGTAAGACAATTACCTTTAGCTTATCAGCTCAGTTATAAGCAAAATTTCTGGATTCCAGACTGGAATGACACCATTTGCTGTGCAATTTACCTTCAAAAATGAATGTTCGTACAGTTGTGAACCTGTGGCAGGTATTACATAAGAGCATTTCCCTCTTCTAAATTAAAACGCACTTTTGCCTCCTTTGCAGTCTATACTTTAGATGTATTTAATTTACAAATACTAATTATTTATTAATAATGGTGATATGTAAATATAGTTATAAAATAATTGTTACACTTGAATTCCTTCCTGGTTTCTGTTGTTATCAGAACATTTAAAACACTTTAAGAAAGCTGCTTAGTTAAATTAACTTAGACAAGTAAATAGCAGTTTTGCAGCCTGTTTTTATGAATGATGATAAAATGTTGTAGCCAAATGCGCTTTCAGCATTGTGCTGAATTGCAATATCTTTGTGCTCTAACTCCTCGTCGCGAAATTTACTTATAGTTTCTCTTAATTCCCCATCTTCTAAATGTGAAACTTGCTCTTTGTAGTGCTCCCCGATAACTTCTTCAACTGCAGCAGTGCAAGCCATAGCAGCTTTTTTGCCCATAATGGCAGTTGCAACGCCAAGCGACACTCCTAAAACACGCCAAACAGGCAACAAAACAGTAGGACGAACTTTTTGCTCTTTGATTTTCTCATTAAAATAGTGAAAATGCTTTTTTTCCTGCTCTTCCATTTCAATTATTTCATTGATTATAGAAGATTTCTTAAGAATAAATTTTTGACCAGAATAAATGCAAATAGCTCCATATTCTCCAGCGTGATCTACTCTAATTGCCTGTTGCAAGAACTGATTGTTGCTGTACCTTAAATTATTTAGATTTCTTTCTTTCTCCACAATACACCTTACCTGATACGAACAGAGCTACTATGAGATAAATTAGATTCCATGTTGCTAAGGAAACACCTAGAACGTAATGAGGTCTGTCACAAGATGGAGAGTAATTAGGATTTAGTAGATTATTTCTGAGCTCTTCTATACTAACGTTACTACTTGCTTGCTCTGTACAACCTAAAACATCATGAAATAAGTGAAGTTCAAGACCTATATGATAAAAAGATATTACTGCACCTATGAGGTAGCTGCAAAACATTGCATAGATTAGAATTTTGTTGTCTTTAAGCATGCACGCTACTGCAAGTAATCCAGCGATATAGTAAACTATTCGCTCGTATGTACATAACTTGCATGGCAGCATGTTGAAAAAATATTCTAGCACATATGCAAAAATTAGAGCAGCGGCACTCGACAGCAGAAAGATTGCAGGAATTCTGGAATTATTACACATAACTTTAAGTAAATTATCCCTGAAAGTATAAAGCAGAGTATTCATTTTACATAGGGATTTTTATTTTTTTTCAAAAGCAATCTAACTGGCACACCGTCTGCAAAGAAATTTTTTCTGAGATCGTTAATTAAATAGCGTTTGTAACTTTCATCAACACTTTCAGGTATGTTACATATCAAAGAAAAAGCTGGAGGTTTAGTACCAATTTGAGCGATATACTTCATTTTAACTGCTTTGCCTTTTACAAGAGGGTGAGAATGTTTTCCTACAGCATCTATGAGCCACTTATTCAGTTTTGCAGTGCTGATCTTCTTGTTCAAGGATTCACTCACTTCAAGACACTTATCTATCACATCACCGCAGCGCATGCCTTTTAACGCAGAAATTGTTATAGTTGGCACTTCCAAGAATAACCTGGTTACTTCCTGTTGTTTGACAAATTTTATTAACCTGCTTCTGTCATCCTTACCTATTAAATCCCACTTATTTAAAACAACAATAATCCCTTTCCCTCCCTTAATTGCAGCTTCACCAATTGATAAATCCTGCTGCTCAATACCAACTAGGGAGTCTAGCATTAAAACTACCACATGAGAGCGCTTGATTGATTCCATGCTTTTCTCAACAAATCTTGATTCTAAGCCATCTACAACATTCGCCTTTCTGCGGATTCCGGCAGTGTCAATTAGAGTAATTAACTCTCCATCATGATCATATGTAATATCCACAGAATCACGTGTGGTACCTGGCTCTGAACTTGTTATTAGTCTGTTTTCTGCAAGTAAACCATTTAAAAAAGTTGATTTTCCAACATTCGGACGGCCGATGATCGCGATCCTCAGCCTACTCAGTTCATTGTTAGGTAACTCAGTGTTCTCGTTAAAATTTTCAATAACACCAGCTAATGCATCATAAAGATCAACCATGCCAAGATTATGCTCGGCAGAGATATACACCGGGCCAAGAAAATCAAAAAACTGCAAATAATCAACATTTTCGGATTTATGACTCTCGCATTTATTTGCTACTAGTATTACAGGTTTATTTATTTTTCTCTTCAGCCACTTTGCAAACTCTTCATTTCGCTCATTTTGCACTTTTGCATCAACAAGAAAGAAAATTATGTTTGAATTGGATAAAGAAAATTCGATTTGTTCAATAACTTGTAGTGAAAAATTAGTTTGGTCGTTCCATCCTCCTGTATCTACAACTTTAAACTCCAAATCGCTAATTCTCCCCATTCCCTCTCGCCTATCCCTTGTCACTCCTGGAATGTTACTCACTACTGCTGCTTTTCTTCCTACTAATCTGTTGAATAGGGTCGATTTTCCAGCATTTGGTAGGCCTACTATGGCGATTTTTAGCATAATTCAAGGGCATGTTCTATATGAAGTAAATTATAACCGAAACTTTTCAATTTAACTATTGACTTCGTAGATTATATAAGCATACTACAGTTAGAATTTTTTTATTTCGTTATGTAAAATATGGGGTAGTTATGCTAGTGTCAGAGCAAATAGAGAGTGTAGATAGAGAAGAATTAAAGCAACAAAATCATATACATAAAGATACAGAGTATTCGGAAGAGACGACAATATATGGGCATATTAATCAACATATGGAAAAAAACATCTCAAATACATTGCATGAAATATATGATGCTCTTATGTCATATAACGAATCGGAACAGCCAATGGCGTCAACTTAAGAACTTTCATTAGCAAACTCTCCTAAAGACATGATGGCGTTTAGGCTTATCTACTTTATTGCGGCTGTCCCGGTCGGATTTTAACTTTAGCGCGTATACTTAAAAAGGGCTTGAAAGTTTTTTGGCGCAATAAGTACCTGATAGAGTTTCTG